>JANMEB010000508.1:0-2311 GCA_031376585.1 Planctomycetota bacterium
GGAAGAAATGGAAAAGGGTTTGGACTGGGATTTATGGCTAGGACCCGCGCCCAAACGACCTTACAACTCAATCCTCAGTCCACGCGGCGTGCACAATCATTTTCCGGCGTGGCGCAGTTACCGCGAATTTTCTGGCGGCGGACATACCGACATGGGTGCTCATCACTACGACATCGCGCATTGGGCGCTCGACCTGGACAAGTCCGGCCCCGTCGAAATCATTCCGCCCGAAGATCCCAAAGCCCTGACTGGCGTGCGCTTCAAATACGCCGAAGGATTTGAAATCGTGCACGGCGGTCCCAGTGGCTGCGTCTTTCACGGCGAGCGAGGCACGCTGCACATCGACCGCGGGGTGTTAACTAGCGATCCAGAAGAAATTGTAAAAACGCCGCTTGGCGAAAAAGACATTCGTCTACCAATAACGCCTGGCCATCACCGCAATTGGCTTGACAGCATCAAGAGCCGCGAGCTGCCGGTGGCTG
The DNA here is from genome assembly GCA_031376585.1 of Planctomycetota bacterium. GTDB lineage: Bacteria > Planctomycetota > Planctomycetia > Pirellulales > Pirellulaceae > JANMEB01. Next base: position 483 of record JANMEB010000508.1, read on the forward strand.
ACGTGGAGAAAGGTGCCCGCACCGCAACCCTAATTCACCTCGGCAATCTCGCCTATTGGAATCACAAAACGCTTCGCTGGGATCCCAATAAATGGACGTTCCTCGACCCCGCCGACAACACCCTTCTCGATCGCCTCCGCCGCGACCCGTGGCAATTGCCAGACGTCGGATAGGGTCCCGGTTCTTCGTTTAACCCGCGCAGCGGCTGGCGCTGCAAGTTGTTGTTTAACCGGCCTAGCCGCTGGTGCTATGGGTTGGTGAATCCAAGCAAACACGCAGGCCGCGTCACACGACACCGCCAACGGCGGCGCCGGTTAAACATGGGTAAGGTCGCGTCACTCGGCACGGCCATCGGCTGCGCCGGTTAAACGAAGAAAGCGGCTGCGCCGGCTAAAAAAGGAGCGCGGCTGCGCCGGTTAAACAATGTGTCAGCGGCGCAAGGGGAAGGGTTATATTACTCTCCAGTGTTGCCTTGCAAGTTCTTCGCGCGGCGGACGAGGTCGACGAATTCGGCGCGGTGGCCGTTGGGGTCGGGACCGGTGGCGGCGGATGCGATCTCGGCGATGGCGTCCAATGTCATGTTCCCGGCGAACTGCGATTGACGCAGACGCATGCCGAAAGCGGCGACCGCGGCGGCAAATCGGCAGTCGGCGTCGGCTTGGCTGAACGAAGTGACTTCGGCTTTGGCGGTGAACTCGATGAGGCGGCTTTCCGTTCCTTCAGGAGTCTTGAACCGCAAAGCGACCCGTGCCAACTCGCCCGATGCGGCTGCGTCGGTCAACTTAATATCAGCCTTTGTTTGCGCGGTATCGCTGCGAGTTGCTTCGCCAAGGGTTTGGTACTTGAGAGTGGGCGAAGCCGGGTCGACCGCGTCGAGCATCGCGCCGACGGGGACGATTTCGTACAAAGCAGTGACGGTATGTCCCGCGCCGATTTCGCCAGCGTCTTTGAGATCGTTGGCAAAATCCTGATTGGCCATGACTCGGTTTTCGTAGCCGATCAAGCGATATCCGGCGACTTGGGCCGGGTTGAACTCGATCTGAATCTTGACGTCTTTGGCGATGGTCACCAAGTTCCCCGACATCTGTTCGACCAGCACTTTGTGGGCTTCGCCGAGCGAGTCGATGTAGCCGTAGATGCCGTTGCCGTTATCGGCCAAGCCTTCGAGTTTGCCGTCCTTCAAATTGCCGGTGCCAAATCCCAAAACCGTCAAGAACACGCCGCTGGCGGCTTTTTCCTTAATGATGTTCACGAGAGCTTCGTCGCTCGTTACGCCGACGTTCAAATCTCCGTCGGTCATCAAGATCACGCGGTTTGCGCCTTCGTTGACGAATTTCTGTTGGGCCAATCGATAGGCGACTTCGATGCCGGCCGCTCCGTTGGTCGAGCCACCCGATTGCAGCGAATCGATCGCGTCCAAGATACGTTTTTTGTTTTGTCCATTGGTCGGTTCGAGCCGCACGCCCGCGTCTCCGGCGTAGGTGACGATGGAGACCGTGTCGTTTTCGCCCAAGTGGTCGACCATCATTGCCAATCCCCGTTTAAGCAGCGGCAATTTGTTGCCTTCGCTCATCGAACCCGAGACATCGACTAGATAGACGATATTGCTGATCGGCCGCTTTTCAGATTTGATTTCGCGGCCGTGCAAGCCGACGCGAAGGAGCGAATGCTGCGCGTTCCACGGGCAGCCGAACAATTTGAGATCGACGGCGAACGGTGAGCCTTCTTCGGGCTGCGGATAGTCGTAGTGAAAATAGTTGATGAACTCTTCCAAGCGAACCGCTTCGGGAGGCGGTAGCGATTCGTCGTTCAAGAACCGTCGCACATTG
>JANMEB010000509.1:0-7822 GCA_031376585.1 Planctomycetota bacterium
CACCGGCGTGTCTGGTCGCAATTGGCTGACCTGTTCGCAAAGTTGAAGCCCCGTCGTGCCCGGCATGCGCACATCAGTCAGTACGACATCGAAGGGTTCGCGTTGCAACGCCTCGATCGCTTTGGCTGGGACGTTAAAGCACTCCGGCTGGAAGCCGCGCAGCTTCAAGTCGGTCTCCAACAAATCGCACATGCCCCGATCGTCATCGACGACCAAAATTCGGCCTGCCATTAAGCGGTCTCCCGCGGAAGATAAACGTCAAACTGACTTCCCTGGCCGACTTGGCTCGCGACCTCAATCCAACCTGAATGCTCTTGCACAATTCCATGCGCGATCGACAATCCCAATCCGGTCCCTTCGCTCACATCCTTGGTCGTAAAAAACGGTTCGAAGACATTTGCCAGATGTTCGGCCGAAATCCCGCAGCCCTCATCCGAAATCGACACCCGCCAATATTCTGCTTCCATCGCTCCCGACTCCTCAGTGGATTTGCGGGCTATTGTATCCGTAACCCCAATCGTTGCGACTCCGCCTTGCGGCATGGATTGGATCGCATTGACGATGATGTTGGTAAAGACCTGTTGCATTTGACTCGCGTCGGCTTGGACGATCGCTGATACCGCTTGTCCGGTCGCCGTTGAATTTTCCAAGACCAGTCGCACCGAATTTTTTTCTGCGATCGGCTGTAACAATTCAATCGTCCGCGAAAGAACGTGTGCCAAGTCCAAAGGCGCTCGTTGCGGCGCTCGACGACGCGCAAAGTCCAGCAATTGCCGCACAATTCCCGCGATTCGATCGGCTTCGTCCTTGATCACGCGACCGCTTTCTTGGATTTGTGTTTCGGATAATTTTCCTGAGGTGATCAAAGCCGCGCGCCCGGAAATCACAGTGAGTGGCGTCCCTAATTCGTGACCCACTCCAGCCGCTAGCCGTCCGACCGTTTTCAAACGATCCGAATGCCGAAGCTGATCCAAAACCACAAGTCGTTGTTCGGATTCGCTGGCGATCTCTTGCTTCTGTTGTTCTAATTTCACGCACATGTCGTTAAGTGCTTGAGCGAGCTGGCTCAGTTCGTCGCGCGTCGATAGTGTCAATGGCTTCGAAAAATCTCCGCCGCCGATGCGCCGAGTTTTGTCGATCAACTTTTCCAAGGGTCGCGCCACCCAACGCATTCCCGTAAAGTAGGCAATCGCAATCGATGCTAACCCGACCGCGCCAATTAAACCCAGAGTCGACAGGATTTCGCGCCACATGCGCTGCTCGAGCGGTGCCAGGGACTCGGCAAATTCCAACGCGCCGGGTCGGTTCGACGCCAACTGAACGGGGACATAGGTAAAAAGACTCCGGTGACCATCATCGCTTTGGTCTACGAGCGAAAATATTTCGCCGAACGGAATCGAAGAATCATCAAATGAAATGCGCGGCCGTTCCGCCGGGTCCGCGTCAGGATCGAGCCACACCCAACGAATCTGCAAAGCCCCTTGGCTGTCGGAACTGGCTTGATCCAAGAATTGGGCGACACCCGCAATGCCTTCGCGCTTCCAAGCCTGATCAAGTTCGTGCCGCAACGTGGTAGCAGTCACTTGCGCCAACTTGCGATGTGCGAGTTCGAACTCTTGATACTTGTTGCGAACGGAAAAATAACTTGCCACCGCGGTCAATACGACGATGACGGCTAGCGAAATCGCAATGATTTTTGTGGCCAGTTTCATAAAACAATTGTCGCATTACCAACGGAGACAATACATCACGCAGCCATCGATGAGACGTTTTGTTTAACCCGGAGCCAACGGCGACGGCAACTTCGCCACGTCAACGCAGTCGCCGTTGGCTCTGGGTTAAACGACGCATCACTGGCGGTCCGAGGTATATCGTGGCAGTTTGGACCGAGCGAGACATTTCGCCCCAACGACGGCGTCCAAGTAGCGTAGAAAACCTGCTGAACCAGCAATTTTTCATTGTAGTGCGAAATTCGTTCCTTGGCACGCGATATGCATTTTGGATCAGGCATCAAGAAGGGTCAAACTGAAACCTTGTGAAAGTCATTGGCCTACACAATTCAAAGTCCACTGATAAGCAAAAGGAACAAAAATGAAGGACATCACAATTAAATCGAATTGGTTTTTAGGGCTCGGCGTTTTTTCAGTTGTCATGGTTGGCTTGGTCGCCGCCAAATACAGCGACGCGATCGGGACTGACAAACCGAATGCCGCAGCAGTCTACCGCCTGCAAGAGCCGCCTGCGATTTCCAAGGAACAAGCCCAGAGGGCGATTTCGTCGGCTAAGGACTTGTCGACAGCATTTCGCGTCGTCTCTGAACGCGTGCTACCGGCAGTCGTCGCAATCGAAACTCGAAACAAACCGGTAATGATACGCGGCGATAGTAATCGTCTTGATCGAATGCCCAAGCAAATCAATCCGTTTGAAGGAACTCCGTTTGAAGATATGTTCCGCGATTTCAACTTTGACGGTCAAGGACAATTCCAATCTCGCGCACCTGACATGATCCCACAGCAAGGGCTCGGTTCTGGTGTGATCATCGACCCTGCAGGATTAATCATGACTAACAGCCACGTTGTTCGTCTGGGAAGTCGAACGGATGTCACCGTTCGTTTGCAAGATGGTCGTGAATTCGTTGCTTCCAAGGTTTGGAACGATCCGAAAACAGATATCGCGATGATCAAGATCGACGGCGCGACCAATTTGGTTGCAGCTCAGCTAGCCGATAGCGACCAAGTCAGTGTGGGCGATTGGGTTCTGGCCTTAGGCCAGCCGTTTGGACTGGAAAGTACAGTGACGGCGGGCATCATCAGTGCAACTCATCGCGGTGTTGGAATCAATGAACGAGAAAACTTTTTGCAAACCGATGCGGCGATAAATCCTGGCAATAGCGGCGGGCCGCTCGTGAACTTGGACGGCCAAGTCGTCGGAATCAATACGGCGATTTCGTCGCAATCGGGTTCCAATAGCGGCGTCGGCTTCGCCATTCCGATGAACATCGCCAAATGGGTGGGCGATCAGCTCGTCGATAACGGTAAAGTCCGTCGCGCCTTTTTGGGAGTTGGAATTCAAGAGATCGATGCCGCTCTAGCCGATCGATTGGGTGTGAAACCACGCGAAGGCGTTATCGTGACTCAAGTTCATCCATCGACACCGGCCGAAGCGTCTGGACTGGCCGCGGGTGACATTATCCTTGAGTTCGCCGGTCTCAAAGTTCACAGCCCACGCGATCTTCAGTTTGCCGCCGAACGCTCGGCCTTGGGTAAACGGCACGAATTGAACGTGCTTCGCAATGGGCAGACGATGACCTTCGAACTTGTGCCAGAGGAACTACCTGCGGATGTCTCCACGACCCCAGTCGAGGCGGAGGAAGCCATTCCGCCAAGTTCCGAAACGATGGGTCGCTATGGTTTGGAGGTTGGCGATCTGACGGCTGACGTCGCACGCCGACTCGGTGAAAACAACGCTCAAGGTGTTGTCATTACGATGGTCCAATCCGGTAGCGCTGCCGAACTGGCCGGCCTTCGAGCTGGAATGATCATTTCGCAAATTAACGGCAAGGATGTGCGTGACGTAAACCAATGTCGTACCGCGCTTGAAAAATCCGAAAAAGATCCACTGTTGCTCGTTCGGGTCAACGGCGGAACTCGATTCGTGGTACTGAAGAATTCAATCCGAGGATGATTTGACGCCATAGGATTTGGCCATCCGCGCAATCTGATCTTGTGCCAAACGCAACCCTGGCCATAGGATCGAGCAAGCGTCAAATCAATAACGCCGGTGCTGAAATGGTTCACACCGGCGTTTTCCTTTTCTTGAGCGACGATTGAACCAGCCTCACTTAAGCGGTAAGCTGCAATCAATTGCCTTGTCAATAAACTTCAATTGACCCAACGTCATTCACTCAAGACGTTTTGCCGCATGTTCCGTTTTGCAATCTGTAACGAACTCTACCGCGATTGGCCTTTTGATCGTGCTTTCGCGCACGCTCGAAACTGCGGTTATGAAGGGGTTGAGATCGCACCGCATACGCTTGGCGAAGGCCAACTGAAATTTGCAGAGTCGAATATCAATGAAGTGCGCCGAGCCGCTGAATCGCATGGACTAACGGTTGTCGGCTTGCATTGGCTGCTTGCTCAAACGAAGGACTTGCACTGGACGTCTGACGACGCGACCGTTCGTGCAAACACGGCCGAGTATTTCAAAAGGTTGATCGACTTGTGCGCAATGCTTCAGGGTTCACTCCTGGTGTTGGGCTCGCCCAAACAAAGAAGTTTGCCGCAGGACATGTCGCTACAACGCGGACTCGACAATGCGGCTTTCGTGATCGAAATGCTTTTGCCGCGATTGGCCGAGCATCGAATCACACTTGCCGTGGAACCGTTGGGACCCGACGAAACAAACTTTCTCAACACAGCCGATCAAGTCCGCGATTTTGTGCGAATGTTCGAGTCACCTTGGCTGCGTCTGCAATTAGATGTAAAAGCCATGTGCACGGAGCCGAATCCGATTCCCTCGATCATCGCTGCGCATCGCGATTTGCTGACGCACTTTCATGCGAACGATCCGAACCGCCGCGGGCCTGGCATGGGCGACCGAGACTTTGTGCCCATTTTGCGCTCATTGATTGAGGCGGAGTATCGCGGCTGGATTTCGGTCGAAGTCTTTGATGAAACTCCCGGCATAGATGCGCTTGCCGGCGAGAGCATTCGAAACTTGCGGCGCGACTATTGCAAAGCCATCGCACTCTAGCCGCACACTGAAGAACGAGGATACGCTTCCGGCGTGCAAGTCTTCATCGGGTTATAGCATGTGGAAAACGTCTGCCACGTCCATTCACGTCGGCTGTTAGCCGTTTGCTATCAACCTGCCGAATGATGTTGCTGGCAAAGCAGTCACAACCTAAACTCCCGCCGCCCGACTCTGCCTGACCGGAACCGGGGATTGTTTTGCAACGATTCCAAAACTTTTGCAGCATCGCGCGCCCAAAAGGAGTCCATTGTGTTTCGACGCGCTAATGTTCCGTTGTTTTGCGTATTGGCTGTTGCCACGACCGTCATGTTCGTCAACTTGGGCTCGGCCCGGTTATGGGATCGTGACGAGCCGCGCAACGCCGGATGTGCCCTGGAAATGATGCAGCGTGGCGACTGGGTCGTGCCTGTCTTCAACGATGAATTGAGGCACCAAAAACCGGTACTTCTCTATTGGTTGATCAGTTCCGCTTATTTGGTGTTCGGCGTCAACGAATTTGCTGCACGGTTTTGGTCGGGAGTTTTTGCCGTGGGAACAGTCGCGTTGACGTACGTGATTGGCAAGCGGTTTTTCAGTACAACTACGGCGGCAATGAGCGCAATAGCGCTGGCGACGAGCTTGATGTTTGTTGTGGCGGGTCGCGCGGCGACACCGGACTCAATCTTGATTTTCTGCCAAACGCTCGCCTTGAGCATATACGTCTGCGGGACATTTTCCCCGAAACAACATTATTCGGAACCAACCAAGCTGCGCGTCGTGGATAAATATTTTCCGCGCTCAATCCCAGTTTCCATGGCAATGTTTGCCGTAATGGGCCTTGGAGTTTTAGCGAAAGGCCCAGTTGGATTGATCATGCCGTTGGCGATCATTGGATTATTCATTCTCGTCGAGACACTTCCCGCGGATAAGCCGCAGTTGCTCGAAGGCTACGGCATCTGGACAAAAGGCTTATTGAAAATCGCGCGAGTGTTTCATCCCAAGCATTTTTTGAAAACGCTCCTCAGTATGAATCCGCTGTTAGCGGCGACGGTAGTCTTGGCTGTGGCCGCGCCTTGGTTTGTGCTGGTCGGAATGCGAACCGATGGCGAGTTCATTCGGCGGTTCTTCCTCGAAGAGAACCTCGGTCGCGCCACATCCACTTTCGAGAATCACGGCGGCGGTCTTTGGTATTATCCTGCCGCAATCGCAGTTGGATTTTTCCCCTGGTCAATCTTCTTGGTGCCAATGTTTTTAGGAATCGATCGTCGGCTCAGCAAGTCGCATCCGCTTTCGACCGCGATTACATTTCTGCTCTGTTGGATTGGCGTTCAAGTCGGGATGTTTGCTTTCGCGTCGACCAAACTGCCAAGCTATGTAACCCCGTGCTTCCCGGCGTTGGCATTGTGCTGTGGATATACCTTGGAGCGATGGTCGCGCGAGACAAGTAGTCGCCTCCCAATTATCTGGGACAAAGCCGTCTTGGCGACGCTGGGTCTAAGCGGCATTGGCTTGAGCGTCGCCTTGGCGTACTTATGCAAAAATTATTTGCGTGGAGAGTACTGGCTCGTTGGTTTAGGCATGATTTGGATCGTCGTCGCGATTGTCGGCTGTTTTCATCTGTCAGCCGCGCGCCGCCCGCGTTGGATCGTCATGTTCCAAGGTGCTGCGGTCTTATTTTGTATTGGGCTTTTTGGTTTCGGCACGATCGCCGTGGATCGGACTCAGCAGGCCGAACGCTTGATCGAACCCATTCGCGCTCGCGGCACGCCCGTCGCAGCCTTTCGATGCCTTGAATCAAGCTGGATTTTTTATTCGCGAACACCCATTCGTGAACTGGCGACGGAAAAGTCGAATTCGAATCCGTCAATTCAGCTTGAGTCTTCCCGCCCGCAAAAACGTCAGATGTCACCTGCCGAATTTGTAGCTCAGAATCCGAACGCCTGTATCATCACCACGGATGAAGCCCTTGTCGAATTAAAAACCCAACTCCCCGCAAATTATCAAGTCGTCGAAAGTGCTCCCTATTTCCTGCGCGATAAATATCTTCTTCTCTTGGCTCCCGTTCCGAATCCGCAAGTCGCCGAAGGCACTTCCAAGAATACTACCTTGAAATAAATCGGTTCGTCGTTAAACCGCGACCCAGACAAGAGCGTCTTTCGATCCAAACGCTCCCCGTTGCGTGGCCGTTGAACGAGACAAATCTTTGGTCGCAGGGTATAATCGCTGCAAAACAAGTTGTGACAGCGGCTGCAACATTCTTCGCAAAGGACTGCCTCTTGAAAGCCGGCATTGCCGCTAAATGGACGATTGCGGTTGCACTCCTATGCTTGCCGGTCCTGGTGTGGTTCGCAATTCGCGCGGAAACTAATACGCACGACCTGACGATCTGGCTGCCCAGCGGCACTCCCCAGCGCGCGGTCTACGATCAATTCATTTCTGATTTCGGTAGCGATGAAAGCTTGCTGATTAGTTGGGCCAATTGCTCTGTCGAGGGCGACGAGTTGGCGGAGTTGAAATCGAATTTACTTCTCGCTGACGAACAGCCTGCTTTTTTCGCTCAAGTCGTTTCCAGTGAAGACGCGCTCGACGGATTGCGACTTTCACATCCCGGCAGCTCGGAGGAATCGCTCAAGCGACAACTAAGCGGCGTATTTCTTGGCCCTGACTTACAAACCGCAGGGCTCGTCGTCCGACTTTCCGAAGCGGGCAAGCATGATCGCAAGGGTGCGGTCGCGACCGTGGAGCAAGTCATCGGCGGCATTCCCGCGCTTTTTGGACAAGCGGTTCACATTGCCGGAGCTCCCTTCGTCAATGTTCATATTGATCGCGCAACGAATCGTTCGTTGCTGTTGGCAATTCCCGGCGGCCTCTTGTCCATAATCGCTTGCTTCATCTGTCTGCGAAGCATTCGACTGGCGACGATCACGTTATTTGTCGCTTGCATTTCTGCATTAGCCAGCGTTGCGATGGTCACGATGTGCGGATGTCAACTCAACGGCATGTTGATCGTAACGCCGATCCTCGTTCTCGTTCTCAGTTTGTCGTCCGGCGTCCACTTGTCGAATTATTATCGCCTGGCGCTGCATTCCGG
>JANMEB010000557.1:0-1107 GCA_031376585.1 Planctomycetota bacterium
CCAAATTTGGCTGCCGCGTTGATAGCCCGCCAAAAATTTCGGTAGGTCGGCAGGGAATAAGCCCGCTCGCTCGAACCGAGATGGGTCCAGAATGACCGACGCTCCCAGCTTCCACGGCTCTACGGCTATTTCGTCAACGCCAAAATATCGACACCATTGCGGAACCGCTTGGTCGAAGACCGTTGCGAATTCTTCGACATCGGGTCGCTCGCGCACATCAGCGTAAATGGCCATATGTTTTCCGTTGATGGTGCGGATTCCGTTGGCCGACAGTTTTTGCTCGTCGACTTCGTCGCGCGGAACGATTTGTATTTTGCCGTCTTGCTGCCCGGCCAAGGCCCGCGCGGAAATTGCAGCGCTCAGAGAGATAGCCAAGTAAAATAGCAGCGACCGATTCCTTTTGAATCGGCGGTTCTGTTGTCTGTTCCGAAACATCTTAAGTCGCAATAATCCAAGTGTCTTCAAGACCAAATGCAAATCTCATCATTCAATATAGTCGAAATGGCGAGTCGCGATTTCCAACGGCCCGCAGCGCCAAAGACCGCCGGGATAAACCCGACGGCTCGCTGGGTAATAGTGATCGCGCTGCTGGCATGTGGTTGTCTGCCTGCAGCCAAAGACGAAGTCGTGATCTACACGGCGCTGGACAAAGAATTCTCCGAGCCGATACTCGCCCAGTTCGAGAAGGAGACCGGAATCAAAGTCCGCGCGAAATACGACCAAGAGTCGAACAAGACCGTCGGCTTGGCCAATGCAATCTTGCAACAAGGCGACCGACCGCGCTGCGATTTGTTTTGGAACAACGAGGTCTTGCACACCGTGCGTTTAAAACGGGCTGGCGTATTGCAGCCATTTGAATTCGCAAACCAAGCGATTTTCCCGGCGGCCTTTCGCGACCCCGAGCGGACTTGGCAAGGCTTTGCGGCGAGAGCGCGAGTGCTGATCGTCAACACGCAGTTATTGCCCGACCCGACTCAATGGCCAACTTCCGTACAAGATTTGGCCGATCCGCAATGGCAAGGGCGATGCACTTTGGCCCGGCCGATGTTTGGGACATCGGCGACTCACGCGGCAGTGCTGTTTCAAAACTTGGGGCGCAGGCCAGCC
>JANMEB010000569.1:0-3858 GCA_031376585.1 Planctomycetota bacterium
ACCATTACAAGCTGACAGAGCCGTGCCGGCAGCCTTCAAGCCACTAGACATCGAGTTCAAAAAAACTACTCTCCAGTAGTTGCGCTCAGCGTGCGCGCAACATCAAAAATGCAAATTCAACCATGACAGTGCTTTTCTCCCTCTAATAATTCGCGTCGGGATTCGTTAGGCAGCTTGAGACGTCTTCCCGCCGGCAAGGAAGCCGCCAAGGAACGCCATGGGAATGTACGCCAGCAAAAGGTCGGATGCGATGAACCATACGGGACCACCGCAATTGACGATCATCGCAATACCGCCGAGCAGAAAAATCACGCCCATGCCAATCGCAAACTTCATGTGGTGGCTGACCGCAAGCTTGGCAGCGACGAAAGCACCGGTGAGCGTTCCGAGTGCGTGAGCCACGAATGGAAAAAAGAAGTTCACTGGCGCAAGCAATTTCATGCTCTCGCGGAGGGCGGCCATTGTCGAGACGTCAGTGCCTTCGGGAAGAGGAACCACTGACATTCCTATGGTGACCAATCCAAGATTGACCACGCTGCCAATGACAAAACCGACCAGTGCCGCCAAAATGTTCCTTGCGATGGGATTCATGATCAAATGGGTCCCGTTGAAAGGGTGGTTGTAGCTTTGTCATTGCAAGACTTCGTTCTACTGACAAGCCAACGAACATGTAGCATAAAAATTCTCGCTCTGGACCTCGGCAAGTTCAATACCAGGTGCTGCTTTTTCGACTCCAAAACTCGGAAGCACGTATTTCTCACGGCCTCCACCGATCGCAACTACCTCAGCAACGTCTTCAAAAAGCACCAAAGCGACTTGGTGGGATGGGGAACGGGGACAGGTCCAGTTATTGACCCGCCGAACTCAATTCCTCGCGGCGTAGTACGGTTCCAGGCACGCCCTACGGAAGTCCCGAATGGGTCGCACAAACGGCAAGAAAACTTGGCTTGGGATCCACTCTACGGAAACCGTGCAGACCGAAATCCTAATAAACTGGACCTGTCCCCGTTTTTCCCAGGCTCTTTGTTTAACCGGCGCAGCCGCTGGCGGAGCCGATTGCCGCACGCAAATTGGCTACGGTTCATCGCGTTGTTCGCGGCGATTCAAGAATTGAGTCAATCGTTTGCGGGTCCTGTCGGCAATCGAGCACGGCAAAGATTTCCACGAGATCACCGTGAAGTCGATAGTAAATCGCGAAAGGAAACCGTTTGGAGATGGCCCGGAAAAAACCACGATAGTGATCATGAATACCCGCAAACGACCGAAGAGATTCGATATCGGTCGACAAACAATCGTTGAAGTAAACGCCGAGCCCTTGTCGTTGTGATTCGTAGAAATCGGCACCGATTTCCAAATCCCGTTCGGCTGCAGGCAACAGCCACAATCTCATTTAAGGCGATCCCGTAAACGTTTTTTCGCGTCGTCCCAGTCAACGAACGTCGTTTTACCGTCACGAACAGCCGCGAGCCGTTCCGCCAGTACATCGCCGTGCCAATCGGGGGCCGGAACATCAGCCGGTCGACGGGACAGATCGGCCCAAAGTCGTTCCATCAGTGCGAGTTTCTCAGGCACCGACAGGGAATCAATCGGAATGTCGGAAGCACTACTCATGATTTTGATTCTAACCAGTCAGGCAATCCCAAGCAAATCGAACCCCGAAAACCGCGAACGTTTGAATTCACCCGTCCGCGCGGATCATCCACGTCGCCCCCATTCATCACGCCAACGCGCTGCGACCAACCGCTCCCGTTGGCCCGATCCCGTTCCGCACTCCATTCCCCGCGCCCAGTCGCCTGAAAGCGTTTCCCAACGACTCGCTCTCCGCTGCCTTTGCTTGCCGCAATCCCATTCGAAAATCCGTGGGGGCCGTGACCTAAAAAATCCCCTTTCACTCCATCGGGCTTCTTGAATCCCGACTCGTCGCGAACCATCGGCTCCGATCCTACCGTCGCTCCGCGAAGTCAAAGGCAAATTGGTTATCCGATCATTTGAGAACGTTTGGCGGGCCAATGCGTGGATCGCGAAGAAATCCGGGGATTTCCCAGGACGTCGGCCATCCTACTATGCTCTGATTTGGTTCGACGACAAAAGGAAATGAAGATTCACGATCCAACGTCATTATGCGATACGCCAATTCAATATTCGGCAACGCTTTTTCGGTTGACATATACGACAAACACAACGAAATTCGTGCCGGAAATGGCGGAAAATATTGGACAATGCCATTGAATTCCTTTAATCGAGGTTCTGCCGCCACGGATTCAGAAACGTTCGGCATAAATATTTCCATCTCTAACAACCACGGAGATTGCCAGTTTGCGCCATTAAGAGAAAACCATCCAGTAAACTCTTTACCATTACAAGCGCGGAAAGTAGCGGCAACGCAGCAATAGTCCTTAGGGCTCAGTTTTTTGGTTTTTGGCTTAAAGGGCCTCATCGTGCATTCCGTTTGCCCTTCTACGTCCTCCTCATCAAGGCAAAACTCCCAAGACGGATGGGCCAAAAGGTCATCGACCAAAATCTCGCCAGCGTCTTTGCGTATTTTTTTCTTGAACATGTTGTGCCAGTCTCATGTCGGATAAACGAATACCAAACTATCCGGGTGTAGTCACCGGGATAGTTTGTGCGTTGAACTGAGACGCTACGCTGCGGCGCGGTTTGCGGATACATTGCGGCGCAGCGTTTAGACGGTGCTAGTTTAACTTGGCGAGCCGTCGGATTTCAAGCAGCGTTGCGCGTCAGGGTGCAGATGAATCGAGTGGGGTGGCGACGGTTGGTTGGATCGAGTCGGCATGACGGTCAGGATAATCGAGCATTGCTGGCCGCCCGTCCGCTTCCGACTCGCCCCGCGCTCGCGAGCCCCTCCACGCCGCTGTTAAAAGTTCTCGTCGCGCAACGACGCGCTCGAAGCAAATCCCAATAGCCCGCCCCCATCGCCGTTACCGGGCTTCTTGAATCCCGACGCGTCGGGAAACATCGGCTCGAAGACTCGCGAAGTCAAATCCTAATTTGTTATGTTGCCTTTGAACGTCTGATTACGGCATCATAAGGATATTCCGCTGGAAACAACGCCAAGGCGTCGGCGGGGCTGCGAACGGCCCGGCCCCCCTTGTTCAACACGTGGGTGTAAATCATCGTCGTGCTGACGTCGCTGTGTTCGAGGAGCTCCTGGATGGTACACAATCCCGTTCAAGTGAGCCAATACCGCTGAGACTTGATGCCGAGTGAAGACCAGAGGCAATTGTTCAGGCTTCTTGGCTCGCACGGTATAGTTAGCCAGAAAGCGCCGACACGTCCCCAACGGACTTGTATTTGTGTCATTGCCGACCGCTCGCGGTATAGTTCAACAACTGAAAATACAAGCGGCTGCGCCGGTTAAACAGTGACCCACAACGCCAGCGGCTGCGCCGCTTAAACGAGGAGTGGTGTTCGCAGCAATTGCTGGGCACCGGACGGATCGCCGATGGCCAGGCAATCAAAGGCGGCGCGAACGGCTTGCAATTGCCACGGTTGAACCAAAATCGGTTCGTCGGCGGGCGGCACGCTTGAAAAAAGACGTTGTTCAACGGCAACAAGCACTGCATCGATATCCGGATCGCACAAAAGACTGACTCGTAGCCCTGGCGGGCGCGAGTCCTTTGCAGCGGACAAATCCAACTTGTTGCAAACGTGCAATACGTTTGGAATTGTGTCTAGCGATTGTTGATCGATTTCTGTCCAAGGCTGGCTGAGGTCGCTAACCCAAATGGTGAGGTCAGCGGAATCGATAGTGTCTTTGGCCCGCGCAACTCCCATCCGTTCGATTTCTCCTTCGGCCCAACGGAGGCCAGCCGTGTCGCAAATGCGTACCGGCCAGCC
>JANMEB010000583.1:0-7537 GCA_031376585.1 Planctomycetota bacterium
AAAGCGGACATCCATCATGCACGAATCGAGCGGTCGCCCCCACATGCTTTCGTCCATCCACCGCGGCCGCGGCCAAGAACCGGTGATCGTACACGGGAGAACCTGATCTTTGGTGACTGTCAACATGGGTAAGTCTCGTCAAAGTTAAAGGCCTGCGACTTCGAAGCCTTTGCGGTACTTCTTGCTGATGAATTGTTGGGCGGCGGGGTTGTCGTGCGCCGCAAGTTCGTCGGCGCGCCAATCGACGACCGTGCCGCTGCGGTAGGCGACGATGCCGAGCAACACGGTTTCGGTGAGAAGTCCGGCGTACGTGAAATTGCAACTCGTCGGTGCACCAGTCCTGCAAGCTTCGGTCCACTCTTTCCAGTGTCCGACTGAGGGTGCGATCGTCGGTTCGGGAGCTTTAAAGTCTTTGAATTTGTCGGCTGGCAGCAGTTGCCTGCGTCCGTAGTCCGCTGCGAGCATTCCGTCTTTGCCGACAAACAATATTCCCAGCCCCCAACTCGACAGAGGCTGCCCGTCGGCGTCTTTAGCTTGTTTGACAAAGTCGAAATTCTCACCACCATCTGCCCAATGAAACTTGAGTGTTGGTTTGTTGTGGCGAGGAAACTCGTAGATCGCGCGGCACCAAGCCGGCGCGCCGACCGGGTGGACTTCAGGGCCTTCACAAGAAATCCTCGTCGGCGATTTCAGGTCGAGTGCCCAAAACGGCAAGTCCATGACATGACAAGCCATATCTCCAAAAGTCCCCGAACCGAAGTCCCAAAACCGTCGCCAGTTCGCCGGATGCAAATTGTCGCTGTACGGTCGCTCGGTCGCTGGACCCAACCACAAATCCCAATCCAAATTAGCAGGCGCAGGTCCGCTGTTCGGATTGAAGCGTCCGTCCGACCAGCCTTTGTTACACCAGTTGTAAACTTCTTCGATTTCGCCGATCGCGCCGCTGCGAACCAACTCGACAACTCGGCGATAGTTTTCGTCTGCGTGAATTTGAATCCCCATTTGGGTGGCGACTTTTTGTCGCGCGGCCAATTTTGAAATGGCACGAGCTTCAGCAACGGTGTGCGTCAACGGCTTCTCACAATAAACATGCTTGCCCAATTGCAGAGCCGCACTGGTCGCGGGCGCGTGCGTGTGGTCGGCGGTCGAGACGACCACGGCATCGAAAGGGTTAGTTTCTTTGTCCAGCAACTCGCGATAGTCACGATACTTGGTGGCTTGCGGAAATATTTTCGCGGCTTCGTTGAGATAGTTTTCGTCGACGTCGCAGAGAGCGACGATGTTATGTTCGAGCAACTGGTCGATATTGTGTCGGCCCTTATTGGCCACGCCGATCGCGGCGATGTTGAGTTTTTCGTTAGGCGAAGTCGATGTGCGGACGGAGCCGCCGAGATAGATGGCGGCAGCGAGACCGCTGGAAACTTGGAGGGACTTGCCTAGGAACCGCCGCCGATTAATTTGACGTGACATTTTGCATCCTCGAACGCCGTGAAACAGAACGAGCAAAGCGGTTGATTCTAATCCGGTTTCCCGTCGCCGAAAGCGCGGCCGCCAGATGTTGGTGGGGAAATTTAAAGTGCGAGGACAGGAGCGGTCGAGGCGTCCGCGCTGCCGTGCGAACGCTTTGCGAATGGTGAAATTTGGCGTGTGGCTGCTGCCGACGCGTGAATGCTGGCGAGGCGGCGGGCAGAAAAGACGGCTCTAAGTTGAAATAACGGCGGATTTTCGCGTTTCCAGCCAAGACATGATTTCGCAACCCGGATTTGTCGAAAAAACACAATGCCATTAGAATAGTGGTTCAAGATTATCGACGCAGCAATCCAGACGCGTCGTCGATTTGGTTTTTTTGTGGGGGCGGTTCCAGGGTGGAAATATCGATCTCGACGAAGCACGGTCACTTGAGTGACCCCATTCAGCAAACCATCCGCGACAAGGTCCAACGCCTGCCGCGATTCTTTGAACGAACGACCGCGATTCGCGTCATCGTCGATCTGGAACACAGCGAGAATCCAATGGTCGAAGTCCGCGTGTCGGCTGAGGAAACAAACGATTTTTTTGCAGCCGATCACGGTGCCAATGTGATCATTGCGTTGGATCGAGTTGTTCAAAAAATTGAACAGCAAATGCGCAAACACAAAGAAAAGCTTACTGAACACCGGGGCAAATCCAATAAACATTTCGAGCCGACGTCGGAAGATTAGCCGATCGTTCGCGTCGGCGCATCCGGAACGAGCCAAGTCAATAGAAAGGTTTTCCTAAATGAAGTTTTCAGATTTTGTAAAAACCGAGACGATTATTCCGGAATTGACTGCCACCGATAAACGTGGCGTCATCCGCGAACTGGTCGGAAGCTTGGTTGAACACGGCCGGATCCGAGCCGACGAGATGGACGGCATCTTTAACGCGATCATGAATCGCGAGGAGCTCGGGAGTACCGGAATTGGGCGCGGCGTGGCCGTGCCGCATACGAAACACTCCAGTGTCGATCAACTGATCGGCACCGTGGGGGTCAGCTCGATCGGAGTTGACTTTCAGAGTTTGGATGGAGAAAAAGTCCTGTTAGTCTTCTTGTTGATCTCGCCACCGGATCGTCCGGGGGATCACTTGCGGGCTTTGGAAAATATCTCCCGCCAACTGCACGACGATACGTTTTGTCGATTTCTCAAGCAATCAAAGACAGCCGCAGACATTCGCCAGGTTTTGGAGGAAGCTGACAACAACCAGTACGTGTCCTGATTGCCGAGGTGAAACGGCGAAATGTCCGATTCCACTTATACCCGCTTAGTCACCATCATCAATTCACCCGGCCTGCATTTGCGGCCGGCCAAATTGTTCGTCGAAATGGCCTCCACGTTCCGCAGTCGCATCGAGATCATCAAGGATGATATGCGGATCGATGGCAAGAGCATTTTGTCGATTTTGACTCTGGGGGCAGCGCAAGGAACCCAAGTCTCGCTCGAAGGCACCGGCCCCGATTCCCAAACGGCCGTCGAAGCTCTCGTGGCGTTGATCGAATCGGGGTTCCCCGAAGAAACAGAAATAGGTTCGCCGAACTAGGAGTAGCTGTTGGAGATTCACTTCAACCACATAACCATAATTCAAAACCTACCGATCTCAAACCGAATCGCGGCACATTCGCGAACGGTTGGTGGGTTCGATCGTGGCATGCTGCGTCGCGAACCAAATCTTTTGCGAATTGCTGCGGCGGCTTGGCGCACCCTTGGGGTGACGCCGAACCAACCGCTTGGCGATGGAATCGCGGCTGCGATTCCGCAGGACATGCCAATGGCTTGTCCGCCACACAGTTCACGCTCTATTCCGGCAGCATGCACCGAATCGGTGCAATCTGTTTGGACTTGGCACACTGGACTCCTTGCGCCCGCACTGCGGCAGCGCGTGGTCCAGCCGATCATACAACAAGAACATCAATTGGCCCGCCGCGCTTTGCCACGGGCCTCCTATTGTGAAAGAACAACGCGTCATGAAAAAAGAAATGTTGATCAATATGTCGCAGTCCGAAGAGTGTCGGATCGCGATTGTCGAAGACGGCCGACTTGAAGAACTCTACGTCGAGCGAGCCAGCCAAGATAATTACGCCGGCAATATCTATAAAGGCCGCATCGTCAACATGGAGCCGAGCATCCAAGCGGCTTTTGTTGACTTTGGCGTAGGCCGAAACGGATTTTTGCACATCAGCGATGTCGAACCGCAGTATTACCGTCAAGGCGGATTCGATCCCGAACATTACGGCGAAGATGATGATCGGGATGAAAGCGGCGGTCGCGGCCGTCAACGGCCCCGCAGCTATCGACCGCGCATCAAACCTCCCATGCAAGAAATTTTCCAGCGTGGC
The DNA here is from genome assembly GCA_031376585.1 of Planctomycetota bacterium. Lineage (GTDB taxonomy): Bacteria > Planctomycetota > Planctomycetia > Pirellulales > Pirellulaceae > JANMEB01. The sequence continues at coordinate 3,854 of JANMEB010000583.1, forward strand.
GATGAAGTCCTGGTCCAAGTCATCAAAGAAGGAATCGGGAACAAAGGCCCCACGCTTTCGACTTACATCAGCATCCCTGGCCGATACCTTGTGCTCATGCCGTCGCTGGGCCGCGTGGGTGTTTCGCGAAAAATCGACGACGAAGTCGAGCGGCGTCGGTTGCGCGACATCCTGCTCGAGCTGGAGCCACCGCGCGGATTGGGTTTTATCGTGCGAACGGCCGGAGCGGGCCGAACACGCAAGGACTTATCGCGCGATTTGGCCTACTTGCTTCGCTTATGGAAGGCCATTTCGCGACGCGTGAAAAAGCTCGAAGGGCCGGTCGACATCTATCAAGAAAGCGACATGCTCATTCGCACGATCCGTGACATCCTGACATCCGATGTGACGACGATCCTGGTGGACGACCAAACTGGCCATGATCGAGCGCGCGAATTTTTGAAAATGGTCATGCCACGCCACGTCAGCAACTTGCAGTTGTACGAAGGCAAAGACCCGTTGTTCCACAAATACAAATTGGAAGAAGAGATTGCTCTGATCAATCATCGCGAAGTCCCCTTGCGCGACGGCGGGTCCATCGTGATCGATCAAACTGAGGCCCTCGTGGCAATCGACGTTAACAGCGGCAGTTTTCGGATTCCAGATTCGGCGGACGAAACCGCTTATCAACTGAACTTGGCTGCTGCGGAAGAAATCGCGCGTCAGTTGCGGCTGCGCGATTTAGGTGGCGTAATCGTCAACGACTTTATCGATATGCGCCGCGAACGGCATCGTCGCGGCGTCGAAAACGCATTTCGCGACGCGATGAAGCGAGATCGGGCGCGCACCAAAATTCTGCGCACCAGTCCGTTTGGTTTGATCGAAATGACGCGGCAACGGATTCGCCCCGGCTTGAAACGAAGCTCGTTCAGCGAATGCCCCTGCTGCTCCGGACGTGGCGCTGTCAAAACCGAAGAGACCATGTGCCTGGATGTGATTCGTATGTTGATGCTGGCAGCCCAGCAACCCAACTGCGTACGCGTCATGGTGAAAGTCAACGACAAAGTCGCCGCGACCCTCAACAATAAGAAGCGGAAAGAACTCACACAATTGGAAGTCGAGGGCAATTTAAATATCCAGATTCTCGGAAGTGAAGCTTTGTTTCCTGAACATTTGGAAATCGACTGCCGCGATACCAATGGCAACGAAATCCGCATGCCGAAATAGGAGCCTTGCCAACAACCGCCGGGGTCTGTCGCCGTTTTGCGCAGTCTTCGGAGCAACTCGGGGACTGACCCCTTCGCAAAGCCGGTGTCGTTTATAGAAACTACCGACGCGAGTCGGTAGAGTTTCATACGATTGGCTTATAAAGACGATTAGCCTATCGTGTCGGCACTACCGGCTCGCGTCGGTAGCTTGCTTTCCTCACGCCTGTCGCCTCACGCCTGTTGCCTAGCATGAACGCTGACGAATCACTTCCGGGAAAACAACGCATTCAGGAACCAGCGGACTTTGACCGCGCCTATAACACCGGGCGTGTCGCGACGGATGAATGGCTGGTCATGCACGGCGTCCCGAACGGCCTGGAATTTTCTCGCATCGGGCTTTCTCTGTCGCGCCACGTTGGCAGCGCGCCCATTCGTAATCGTTGGAAGCGTGTGATTCGCGAAGCTTTTCGCCGTTCGCAAAATCAACTGCCCAGCGGTTTTGATCTGGTCGTCCGCCCACGCAAAGACGCAATCTGTGACTTTCTCAATGTGCAGGAATCGCTAATCAAACTAGCCAGCCGATTGAAGAATAATTGGGAGCGTCCCAAGTGAACGCCGTGCTCCGCTGGATTTGGCGAATCCCCGCAGCGATTTTGATTCTTGTGGTACGAGTCTATCAACTCACTCTCAGCCCATTCATCGGTCGCAGTTGCCGATTCTCGCCAACCTGCAGCTCGTATTTCATTCAAGCCGTCCAAAAATACGGTGCCCTCCGCGGCTGTTGGAAAGGCATTCGCCGCATCTGTCGCTGTCATCCCTGGCACCCCGGTGGTCATGACCCGCCTTAGCCTCGACTTTGCGACAAGCGGGACATCGGAACCCAAGCTCAAGGCTCTATTGGCCTACCGCAAGGGAACGTGATTCTATCGCTGCACAAGCGAAACGATCCACCGTCCATGTTGGCTTGATAAGCGGTAACGTTTGAAGGGGTCGTTCCACGCGTCACGCGTATCGTGATTATGCGAGTGTTTCCAGCCCGATGAATTACCCGACCGGTCCATTCCGCATTCTGTTCATGCGTCGGAATCCCGCTCCCGCTTCAATCCCGTCCCCGCTTTTCGATGATTAAGCGGACGAATGGCCCCAATACGAGGAATTGTCATGAGACCTAACTGCCTGGTCATGTTTGTGGCGTTTGCCATTTCCTGTTCGCTAGCCACCGCACAGCAAATTCCCATCATTGTCGCGGACGAAATCCAGCCGAAACAAACCTTTGCCTACGATGCGGCTCAGTCGGCGGTTGCCGGTGACGGTATGACCGCCCCGGCAATCTCAAGCGCCTCGTGCCAAGCATGCGGCGATTCGAATTCCTGCGGCTGCTTTCGCCCGAGCTGGTTTGCAGGCGCTGAAATGACCTTCCTGTACGTCGACTCGCTTCCCGGAGGTCGTATAACCTTTTCGGTCGATGACAGCGACACCGGCGGAACCGACTTTGCGGTATCGGATGAGGGAGGCTTTCAAGACTACACTTACGCTCCGCGATTGTTCGTGGGTCGCCGGGTTAGCGAAAATTGGAGCATCGTGGCACGCTATTGGCACCTCGATGCATTCGACAACTCGATTCCGGATTCGCCTGAAGGCCACGTGAGCCTGACGAACTTCCTGACAGTCGTTGAAACCGGCAGCGTGGAGCTTTCCAACTTGGACCTCGAGGCGATTCGCAGCGGCGAAGTCGGTTGTTGGAAGATTGATGGTACGTTTGGCGCGCGACACTCGTCTTTCTACGCCGACCAAACGCTCAATACCTTCGGTGTGTTCACGTCGGGCAATTTTCTACAAACCCTGCAAACGCATTTTTCGTCGTTCGACGGCGCGGGCATCACCGGTTCGCTGACCGCGCGACGGCCAGTCCCTAATACCTGTTGTTCGCTGTTCGTCAGTGGACGCGGATCCAACGCCTGGGGAAATGCGGGCGCGCTAGGACGAACGGCGGGAACGGTGGCCCGCTCACCAAATGCACCGCTTGTCGGTGCAGCAACGGTAACGCGATTTGATACCGATGGAGAATTGGCCATCGGCGAGCTTCAGTTTGGCTTGCAATGGGAACGACGGCTGAAATGCATACCTGTTAACGCATTCTTCCGTACAGCGTTTGAATATCAATATTGGCGACTCAATATGCCACCCGTTGGCGGATCTGGCTTTGGCGGCACGATCGCCGACATCACCGTGAACTCGTTTACCCAGGCTGCCGAAGGAAGGGCAGATTTGCAAGGACTTTCGCTTGCCGCCGGATTCACTTGGTAGTCGACAAAAAAAGAATCATTTTCGATCGTGACTGGAAACTGATCCACACGATGGTTTGCGGTGATTGGTTTGGTTCAGCTCAATTTCCTACCGCACCCCGTGCATCCAGCGATGGAATATTGGCGAAGTGACCAGCACGATAATGCCGGCGACAATTCCGATCTCGGCCGAAAAAACAAACAATTTGTCG
>JANMEB010000594.1:0-18747 GCA_031376585.1 Planctomycetota bacterium
GGAAAACTCGGGGGAGGAATTGGGGATGATGTGGCGACGACTCTTGTGGAGTGGAGTCTTAGGAATCGTCACCCTTTGGAATGCGCCCTTGCACGGCCAGGGGAATCCCCAAGACGTCGACAACCCGATCGAACCTGTTGCTCAAGCCGACGCCTCAGGCTCGTTTCCACCGGTGGAATCCGGGCTGCAGGGTGCCGAAAGCCAAGTGCCGCCGTCTCTTGCTCCGAAAGCCACTAGGTCCTCGTATGCAGCGGGTGATGGCTTGACGGTTTCGATGCTCAACGGGACGAGCAAACTCAAACTTTTTGGACAAATATCCGCGGTCGCTACAGCTTCCACCGACCGAATGTTTGCGCCAGGGCTACCATTCTTTGTGCTGCCGGGTTCTCCCTTTGGATTGAACACCAACACGTTTGACCTAGGTGCTCGCCAGTCCGCCTTCGGAGCTATTTTCTCCGGACCAGAGGTCTGCGGGCTGACTCCGGGTGCAACCGTGCTTGTATTCCTCGCAAACGACTCGATGGTCGCCGACAACTACGGGCTACTCCCGTTTCAAGCGTACGGTGAACTTAAAAACGACAATTGGCGATTCGCGGCCGGTTTGCAATCCGATGTTTTCAACCCGGTCAATCCGACCACGGTCTCTCTGGGAAAAATTTATAGTTCGGGAAATACCGGTTCGTTTCGCGGTCAAATCCGTGTCGAACGAAATTGGTTGGGCTGCGACGATCGATCCTTAAAAACTCAATTTGCGATTAGCGAACCGCTCGAGTCAGTGTTTTCCAATCGCGATTTGCGCATCTTGGAAGATAACGGATGGCCGAATTTAGAAAGCCGGGCGTCCATCGGTTTTGGCGCGATCGAGGAACTTTGCGGCGGCCGAAAGCAACGTTTTGTCGAACTTGGACTCTCAAGCGTTGTCGGCCAGATTCGCACATCCCGCAGTATTCTAGCCCCTCCCGATCCGCAATCGCCGATTCGCTCAGTGATCGATGTGTGGGGAGTGGGAGCCGACGTGCAACTTGCCGCGACGCCAGCGGCCGGTTTTGCCGGCGAGTTTTTCGTCGGCCAAGGCTTGGGGGAGTACAACGGCGGCATCACACAGTCGTTTAATTCAGTCACGTTGCAATCGATTCGAGCGTCAGGCGGTTTTGGCGAAGTGTATTGGTACCTGTCCGACAATTTGCATGTTCACTCGGGATACGGTATCGACGCACCCAACCCAAACGACTTGGCCGCGACGCAGATCGTTCGAAACCAGACCTACTTCACGAACCTCGTCTGGAACATGAGCAAGACGGTGCAGATCAGTTTCGAGATTGACTATCGAAAGACAAATTACACCGCACCGCTCCTCGATGCCGATGGCGTCCTCTTTCAAACCGAGTTCCTGTGGAAGTTCTAGGCGCGTGACTTCCTGAGCTGGAACGGGGACTCCCGCGATCGCTTGGGTCTTTCGTTTTACGGTTGCGCATGAGGCTTGACCCTCAAACTTCCTTTCGAATTACGCTCGCCAGAAAAATCTAAGGCTGCTCATGCCAACAGGAGCAGCGACTGGGGCCAAGAAATTCACGTTACCGTTTTTTTTCCTGAAAAACAAGCGAAATGCCTTGTCATGGTTCATGTTGGCCGCACATGTTCTCCGAAAACTTTAACCGGTGCTGTCAGCTAACCGTTGCGTCACAGAATGAAGCCGAAACATTTCAGCAGGATTACCGACCAATTGGCAATGCATTCCGAAACGGGAATCGAAAACAGCCCAGCCTACGCTATCCGCTTGACACCCGCTCCCTGGCTTGATGTCTAGGTGAATGATGCCTTTTCGATGGTCCTAAGCCAAGTCACGGTCTTGGAACAATACGAGCGACAGCAGGAGCATGATCGTGCCGTACAGTAGCGTGTAGAGTGCCGTCCACGCGAGATAATTAAACGGAACTACCGTACTCGTCATGATGGCAGTCGAGGCATCAAAGTGATCCAGCACAGGAAAGATGATCGAGATTAGTCGACCGACGAACGCGACTTGCTCAATTCCGCCGACTTCCTTGGACGCCACAAGGCTCGCGGTCAAGTGTCCCAAAACATAAATCGAAAAACAAATTAAGAAGTTCGGCAAGATCCCAACACGAGTTGAAATCGCCACACTGATCGAAACAAAGATAATGCACTCCATGAAGATCAATGCAAGTGCCGGAATGTTGGCGACGACATACGCCAAACAGATTTTCCAGTCGAAAATACGTTCGGCGATTTCCACGGTGTCATAAATCGGTTTGTACGCAGTCCAAATCGTGAACCACAAACCCAATAGCAGAATGAGAAAACCAACCGCACTCGCGATGCCCAGAAATTTACCTAAGACAAACTGAATACGGCCGATTGGCTTTGACAAAACGGTAAGTGCCGTGCGGCCTTCGATTTCTTCTGCGATTGATTTGCTGGCGGCCCATATTGCCAAAAATATTCCCAGAACGCGAATCACTGTCAGCCCTGATTCTTGGTACATCTTGATGTCTTCGCCGAACGTAAAGTAGGGAACGAAGATGGACGCCACAATGAACACGCCCCCGAATATGAGGAGGATTAAGAAGATTGGCTGCGATACTTCCGTTTTATAAGTGGCTAATGCGACGGCGGTGATTTTCGGAGCCATCGCGCCAAAAGTCATGATAAGGACATAAATTCCGAATATGAAAATCGCGACAACCGGAATGATTACGACCTGAACGAGTTCCGGCTCGGTATGCCAGCGAACGAGCAAATGCGCTGGTCCGTCGCCTTGGTTGATAACGTACATCTGATCGACCAGACTGCGCGGGATAGGCGTGTCATTCGTCCCGGTAACTTCGGCGACAAAAGGTTCGTTTTTGCCCGTTACATTTCGATAATATTTTTGGGCAGATAAATCCTTGGTAATTGGTTCGGCGGCAATATGGACTGGTTGATCGGTCTCGAATTGAATCCAGCGGATTTCGTGCCCTTGAAATGAAACGTCGATTGGCGTTCCGGTATCCGTATCGCTAGATACTTCGATGTCGAATTCTTTGGAATAGGTTCCTGTGCGCGGCAAGCCAGCGAGCGAGCCTACGAACTGCAAAGGGTTATCCACAATGGTAAAAATTTCCAGACCACCGGTGCGCCAAAGCGCAATTCCCAGCCCAGCGAAAATTGCCGCGCCGCCGCAAATCCAATTCATCCAATAGAGAGGGCCATCCAACGGGGAACTCAATACTTCGTCACGACGTCGCGCGGAGGCAATCGCCAAGAGCCCAAATCCAGCGAATGGGCTCATCACGGCCAACCCAACTAAAGCCAACAATAGGCTATAGCCTGCCTCTGTTTGGCTGTCGACCTGAACCTCCGAATTTGCGCCAGCTAGCCCGCCCTGCATCTCCTCAGACGAAAGCCAACCTGACTGATAAACCAACCACATTCCGATGGCGAAAAAAACTGCGGTTAGGAACAAGCCAACTCCCAACCGAGACGACTTCGATTCATTCAACCGGTTGACCTTGGGCACTCGCGTTAACGCGTTAACACCAATCCAAAACAATCCGAACAACAAGAATCCGCCGACAATGCCCAGCGAAATAAGCCAGATCGGGGTCAACCAGTTCGATGTCTTTTCATTGGCGAGAAAAAGTGCGTTCAGCATTTTCAATTCACGGATCGGTGCGTGGGCCAATGTGGATGAGTCATCGGGAACGCCGACCATTATGAACTAGGTCAACGCCGCTTCAAAGGGGCACTCGCGGGACAAATTCGCTGTGCGGTAAAGAGTGCGACCGGAAGGTCCGCAGTCTCGGCGCTTACCTTGTGTCCCAAACGACTCGCGTGCCAGCCAAATAGTCGTGGAGGCTTTTGCCTGTTCGGAAAAGCAACAATGTGGCTAAGTCGGCTATTAACCAAAGCAATGTTAACAACCATAATCCGACGCTGAACGGCAGTGAAATTGCACCGGATTGGCCCGCCGCCGGCACTAACGCCAGAAGCCACAACGGGAGCATCCTGAAGACTGTGCGAGTCGCCATCAGTCGGGTGGATGGGGTCAAACCGAATCGATTGACGACCCGCAACTGCATAAGATTTCGTCCAACCGATTGTTTCCAGGTGCTAACCATAAATGTGTAGGCCACGAGTGTAAGTAAGGTCAAGATCGTCGCAAGCCAGCCGACTGCCCAATCCCAATTCGCGGCAAAGGTCCAGCGAAGCGGTCGCAACTGCATGAACACCAATACTGGAATCCACAGTAACAAAATAATTAAGTAGTCGAGTCCGGCGGCGACGAGTCGAGGAATTCGCCGAGCCGATGGACTGCGCTTCGGCTGCAACAGGTTCAATTGCGCGAGGACTTCGTCGTAGGTGGAAAAGCGATCCGCAGGCGACTTGGCCAACAACTTAGACAGAAGCGATCGCCAACCGGTTGGAATATTTTCTGGCCAAGGTTTCGGAAACTCCAGCGATGAATTTTCGTGTGAGTTGATCCATTCCTTAAACGTCGATCCAGAAAGTGGCACTGGGATGCGGCCAAAAGTTAATTCGAACAGCGTCACTCCCAACGCGTACATGTCCGATTGTACCGAAGGCGGTTCCCCTTGCAGTAGCTCGGGTGCCAAATAATTGGGCGTGCCTCCCATGCCCGGTTCATCGTCTTGCGAAGCGCTGCGAGCCATTCCGAAATCAGACAGTTTGACTTCGCCTGATTTTTTGATCAGCAAATTATTCGGTTTGATGTCGCCGTGAATGATGTCGAACTGTAACGAGACTTTAAGGGCTACGACAATTTGGATTGCGATCGCGGCGATATCGCTGAAGGGCAGCGGACCATCCTTAATTCGTCCTGCCAACGTCCCGCCATCAACAAGTTCCATCGCCAAAAAAGGATCGCCGCCATCGCGGCTGACATGGTAAATCGTGGCCACGTTCGGATGGTTCACGCGGGCTTGGGCGATGGCCTCCTGGAGCAGCAATTCGATTTGCTGATCGGCGTCGTTCGATTTTCCACGACGAAGGACTTTCACTGCGACGTAACGCTGAAGCGCGTGGTCGAGCGCCCGGTAGACTTGGCCCATGCCACCCTGCCCCAACGGCTCGATGATTTCGAAATGGCCCATTCGACGGCCAATCCATTTCGCCGCGGTCGAATCGTCGGCATCGGCGCTGGCCGCATTCGTTTGCAATGAATGGATTTGGTTAATCGTCACCGACAAGGCCGAATCGAGGCGGAGTACTTCGGGCGAAATGTGTCTCCGGCATTTTTCACAAGTCCCGCCCGACGACGGAGTCACCGAAACTTCGTTCCCACAAAGGCAACGATACCAAAAATTGGGATCGACCCCCAACTCGCGAGTGGCATCCAGTGACATGCTATTCGTGAACAAGAATGACAGTGAATTATCCGAACCAACTCATTCTATCACGGGGACGCTTGGTACCTGGTTCCCAGGCACCTGCCTGGGAACCGGCTGAATTGCTGGCTCTGCCAGCCGGCATCGAGGCGGAGCCTCGGTCGCCGTGCGTTCCCAGGCGGGAGTCTGGGAACGAGTTGTAATTATTGGAATCGTTTCGCAAGCCAATCGGACATGGCTTTCAAAGCCACTGGAGACATGGTTTCCTCGATCAGGCGATATTCGCTGGGCGAGCCAGATTTCGCGGTTTGAAACAAGTGATTCAAGCCTGGCAACTCGACGACTTGAACGTCGGAGTTGCCACCGGCGGCGAATGCTTTGCGAATCTCAGGCAGATTGAGTTTCGGATCGACTTGTAAATCGAGTTCGCCGTTGAGAGCGAGCACGGGACATCGCAACTTGGTCAAAGCCGGGCGCGGATCATACGACAGGAAATAGCGAAACCACGGAGACAGCATGGGTGTCACCGAGCTTTCAAATATGGCGGGTGACATTTCTTCGCGATGCGCTTCCGAAATTTTTTCTCGCAATTCAGCGAATTTCGTCCGCAGCGTTGTTTTAATTTCGTCATTCGTTTTCGCCGAACTCATTTCTTCCAAAACAGCCATCAGGAATTCGTGGTTGACGGCGCGGACTTCGTCGCTTGCCCCTTCGGCTGCTTCGATAAGTGCGGTTTGGTTGAGGATGACCTCGCGACCAGTGACGCCGGGACCGGCCAACATCACGATGAATGCGATGTCGTCGCGCATCGTGGCGACGATGGGCGCGATCAAGCCCCCTTCACTATGGCCGATTAAACCGATCTTCGCTGGGTCGATTTCAGCGTGCTGTTTTAGAAAATCGACGGCAGCGGCCGTGTCGCGCGCGAAATCGCGAGAATCCGCCGTGAGGTAGTCTCCCGTTGATTTGGCGATCCCGCGATCATCGTATCGAAGCACCGCAATGCCTGCTCGCGTCAGATGATCAGCAAGCACAAGGAACGGTTTGTGTTCGAGCAACGATTCGTCGCGATCTTGTCCTCCCGAACCGCTAATCAGAATAGCAGCGGCGTATTTGCCTTTAACTTTGGGCAACGTCAACGTGCCGCTCAACATTGCCTTGTCGGCCGCATTCGTGAAGGTTACTTCTTGTTCGCGGTAGGGAAAGGGCTTCGTTGGATTCTGTGGTCGTTTGGTTGGCGTCATCGATCGAGTTTCTTCCAACGCGACCTTGTCAAAATTCAATGCGAATTCCTGACCCGTTTGGCGCCATTTCCCTTCGATTCGGTTGCGGCTTGCGTTGAACTTGCCCTCGTATACCGCTTTAGTGCTCGGCATGACAAAGGCGAACGAATCCTTATTGCCTGCCCTGATATCGATGCTCAAGTCACCCAACTTCTCCGAGAAACTATCGAGCTTTCCGTGCAGCTTGGAACTTTCGTCTTTGAAAATTCGAATCTGAAAGTCAAATTCGCGCGGCCCCGCTTTGAAAGCGCCCTTCCACGTCTCGGTGTGCTTGAGGTCCTTGGGAAGTTCCATTCTGGATAGTTCAAGTGGAAATTCTGCGCCTTGAATGAAGGTCCCAGAGACTTTGGAAAATGATTCGTCAAACGTGCCGGAATACTCGACCCGAAGCTTGTCGCACGATAGCTTGACCGAACGATTTACGATTTCGACGGAGTCTAGTTCGATGACCGCGTTGCCTTGATCAACGCTGATTATCTTGCCCGAATATTTTCCATCTTCCTGCCGCACAAAGTGAAACTCGAGTCGAAGTTGGGCGGAGCCAACGTCTAGGGTTCCTTGCCAAGTCGATTCCTTGCCAGGGTCGGTTTGCTGCTGAGCTAATCCGGTGTGTGCCGACAACCATGGAGCCAAGATTGCGACGAGTATGAACGCTAGACAACGGAAGGAGAACATACAATTTCCTTTTTGAGTTTTAGGTTGCGGGCAAACAGTGGATAGTGATTAATGGGTATTTTTGCACGTCACCAGGGAATATCCAAGTGTATTCGCCGCGGCGTTAGAAACCTTTGGACGAAAACGACTAGGGAAGTTTGGAAGGAGCTGATTGAGGCGCGGGACTCGGATTGGGATCGGCCCGGAGGAACCCGGTGAGCGTGCCGATTTTCTCAAAGCCCTTGAACAAGTCAAATGAGGGTAGCGGCGACTCGTTGACCGTCTCGTTTCGGTGAACATCCAAGATAGCATGAATCACGAATTGGTCGTCGGTTTGGATCACGTCCGCAGACAAGCCGCGAAACCAATTGAAGATCGCGGCTTGGTATTTATCTGGCAGGCGCGGCAGGTCCGGGTTCGGCCAAGCCGTCGAATACCAAAGGCTTCGGCTGGGTGAAATTTGCCGAAACTCGTAATCACCGCCCAACGGGCAAACCAATTTGACGCCGAGCAGTTGTTCGGCGGCCAACCAAGCTGATTGCGGGTCGAGCCCGAACTGTTGCGCCAATTGATTGACCAGTCGCACGTTGGCCAGCGACGATTCCCAGCTTCGCCAATAGAAATAGGTATTCGCCAATCCGCTCAAATGCGATTGCGAAAGGTCGCCGACGCGCAACCGAACTTGCGCCATGCGTTCACCAGGGACCGTATGCCAAAGCGATTTTGTTGCCTCAAGGCGGTCGCGATCAAAGCTCAGCGCCGCGTAGTCCTGAAATTCAAGTCGCCACAAATTCAGTATGCGCGAATGCGTGTAGCCTTGTTCGTCCGGCCGACCGCGAAAACCGAGCGGTATGCTTTTTAATATTCCAGGATTCGGCCAGGCTACTAAGTAGCCGGGTATTTGCTTGAGCGATTTTGCAGTCTTCAAAAAGTCGCGCGGATCGAAAATGTCAAATGCGACGGGCTCGTTTTGGATTGCTGCAAATAACTGATAAAAGCTCTTGTTGCGCTCGGGGCCAAGCAAATCTTGTTGTAAACTCACTTGCAAACTAATGGCATCGTTTTGCGAACCGACCAACTGGTCGGCGGTCGGCGGGCCCAACAAAGTGCCCATCCAATCGTATTTGTGTGGCGAAAACGGCGCAATCCGTGCATCGATCGCCAACCGTTCGAGAGAATCGTCGACGGCGTAGCGCTTGAGCGCAATGACAAGGGGATCGAATCTGCCAATTTTTTGCGTAAAGTACTCGGCGCGGGTGCGGAACCAAGTCGATTCGCTGGCGGTGACCCGTTGAATGGTGACGTCGGCCAACGGAAGCTGCATTTGAGCAGCGACGATGTCCGACACGTCGATCGCGGACGGTTGCTGTTGCATGGCCTGACTGGGCAATTGGAAATTCTGAGGCAGGAAACCAGCTTGAATCAATGCCGTGGGATCGAGCGAAGGAGTCCCTTCGATCGCGGCTGCCCAAGTCGCACATTGCCAGACGTTTTGAGCAGCCTGTGCGTACGCACGACGGCGCAATTCGATCTGGTTCTTGGGGCTCAGTAGGTTGTCAAAAAATGCTTCGGATACAAATAGGAACATCGTGTCGTCACGGCCGACAGGATTGACTCGCCGCGCATTGCGAAAGCTTGGCTCATCGGATAATCGTCCCGTCCCGTCAACCGCTTGTAAGAAACGTCGAGCCAGCGTCTCCGACGTGGTAACCAAATGAAATTGATCTCGCGAAACAAAAAAAGATCGAACTAGGTTGTCAGGGGATTGTAGAAACGTAACCAGATGCGGGTCGAAATGCCTCTCTTGTAGGGTGACGCCGTCCTTGGAGTGTTCTTCCGCAAATTGAGCGCGGCGTTTGTTTAAGTTTTTTCGGAACAAGTCGTTCTTGGACTCGAAGAGAATGCCGATTGATGCGCCATCCGCAACATAAGTATCGGTTCCAATCACGGCGATGTCTTCGATGACTTTGCCTCCAAACAGGTCATCCCACTTGCTCGGCTCAAGTGCCAATTGATCCAGCATGCGGTCCGAGCCGGGCGATTTGTACCCGCGCAACTGAATCAGTCTGCTCAGATCGCCGCCGTATTCGGCAGTCAACCTTTTCAGCCACAATTGATTTTGCCAATTGCCAAACCGAAGATAAAAACACTCGGCGGGAACCGCAGTGGCCAAAGGTTCAATCGCGATTTCTTGTTCATCCGCCAATCGCGGAGCTCCGCTCCATGCGATTGGTTCCGGCAAAGGTTGCAACTGGTCTGTCGGTGAGACGTCGTCCGTCATGATGTCAAACATCAAACTAGACATGAGCGATTCGGTATCAAAAACCAAATCCAAAGTTTGTCGAAGTGGATCACGCTTGGAAACATCACCGCTTAGTCGTTCGTTTTCCAAGCCGAGTCGCCGCGCGAGCATGGCAACCATGTACGATTCAACGAGCGGAGGCAACTCGCCCGAAGCGGTTTTTTTGCGTGCTTCCGCCGAATATTCTCGCCACCATTGCCGGGCCAAGCGTCGCGACGCATTCGGGCGCAGTTTCTGAATCTTGGCTTCAAACTCGACGGTCTCCCTGCCAGCCAATCGCAGTTTCAGTGGTTGATCGCCTCGTACCAAAAACCAAAACGTCAATCGGCTTGTTTGCCGCGCATCGGGCGAACCCGTCGCGTCCAAAACGCGATCGAGAAATCGTTGCGACATGACAGGATAGAGCAACCGATGTTCGGCATCGCTTAGGTGGTAGCCGTCGACAATTTCAAACAAGGATTCGCCCAAGCCCGGTTCAATTGTGACTTTGCCAATACCAAATGGTTCGCCAGCGACGATTTCGACATTGGAAATCCGAAGCTGATCGTCGGCGGGTGTGTCGGCGGAATAGGCGTTCGGCACCAACGTCGTTAGCAACAGCAGCCAAATCAAAGTCATCAGCGACCTCCATCGGTCAATTAAGGGATCTCAGACAAAGTCGGCGATTGGCTCAGAGACGTCGGACAGCAACACGCGTACCGCCCAATCGGAAAACGAGATACCAGGTTCGTTCGTGACACCGGGCTCTTCCTCGGCGTTGACCTGAATTTCCGATTCGTCGGCTCGAACAAAAATATAGTCTAGCCCGTCGGTTTCGATTCGCTGCAACTGGCCAAGCGCCGGATGTTCGATGCGTAATATCGTCGCCATACGAACTTCGCAGTTGTCATCCGACAACAATTGATTGAAGAAGACGAATTCGTTCTCGTCGACGTCGGGGCAATCTTCCGGCGGGTTTTTGAAAAACCAAAACTGATCTCGCGAGCCCACGGTAATCGCTTGGTCGAGTTCATACCACGCGGGTAACCACAAGGCATATTTTGGAAAAGGATCATGCATGCGATTTATTCGATATTTATTTTCACGGCCGTGTCCATGATCGCACCCGTATTTTCATTCAGCTCTCAAATTTTGCTTCACACATTCTTCTGCGTCTTCGCAGCATCGCGAGAGACTCGTGCAAGTTCTGCATGAGCAGTCATTGTACGAGCAAGCTTGTCGACTGAAAACCGCCGCGTATGCTGGCACACGAACAGTTTGTGTTGTTAGTAATTCATTCGAACGTCGCGGGAGGACAAATCTCTCGCCAAATCGCACGCCGAGGTAAAGCAAACTGCGTCGATTCCGCAGCTCCTGGCGCTTTGAACATGCTCCGGCCGATCATCGATGAAAAGGATTTTGTTCGCTGGATAGCTGGCGGCGTCAATTGCCGCCCTGAAGAAACGCGGATCAGGTTTCATCGCGCCGAATTCAAAACTTAGCAACCGATGGGAAAAAAAATTTTTCAATGTCGCGAAGCGCCGCACGACGAAATCCCAATGAGCTTGGCAAGTATTTGACAAAAGGCCCAGTCGAAATCCTGCCGCCGCAAGCTGTCCGACAATGGTAATTGCGGGCGCGTTCAACCAGAAAATATCGCTGGCTGCTTGCAATAAAACTTCGTCTGTGACTTGGGAACCGGTGGAGCCGCGAATGGCTTCGCAAAATTGACTTGAGTCGATTTGGCCGCATTCCAATTGCGTTTGCAAAGTTCCGTCGAAAACCAAATTCCAGATGTGCTCCGCAGATGTGTTGGTCACGGCGGCTATTTGTTCAGCCGCTTGGCGATGAGAAAAGTTGAGCAGAACGTTGCCAAGATCGAAATAAATGAACTTTGGTGGGTTTGCCATGAGGCGTCGTTGGATCGGCTTGTCAATGTGATGTTGCAAGTGCCAAGATAGCTGTCGCTCGACGATTGAGCGAGATGGTTGTTTTCTGCGAGTCAGCAAATCGGCGCCAGTTATTTGTCGGTGGAACGACTGGTAGCGATCGTTTCGCTGTCATCGAACTGGCGGCTCAATGGCCTTTCCAATTCGCGCCGCGTTCTTTCAGATTCGGTCAAACGCTGCTGCAAAACCAGACACCATACTAACAATCCAACGGTGATCATTGGCAAGATCGCCAAGCCGACGGAAAACTTGATTCGATTACGTCGGATCCAGCGCCTGGCTCTTGTCATCACTTGATCACGGAAAATCGCGATCGGTTCGTCGGCCAAATACCTTTCGACATCAGCAGCGAGGTCTGTCGCATCCTCGTAACGATCGGCAGGAAGGAATGCGGTCGCTTTGGCGCAAATCGCGTCCAGCGGCCGCGGAACATTCCGATTTATCTCGCGGACTCGACGAACAGGATTGAGTCGCGCTTCTTGCAGCGTGGCGGTGACCGTCGAGCCGCGGTGAGGCGGCGTGCCGGTCAAAAGCACGAATAGAGTTGAACCCAAACCATAGACATCGGTTCGTTTATCAATGATTCCAAGTTGAGGCTTGGTCTGTTCGGGCGCCATGTATGCCGGCGTTCCTAAAATTGATCCAGCGCCGGTTCGGGTAGTAGCATTTTCGCCAGTAATAACGATCTTGCTCGAACCACTGCCGGTCGAGTCGTCCTTTTCTTCTCCCGGATCGACGATGGTTTTGGCCAATCCCCAGTCGAGCACGACGACTTCGCCATATTTTCCCAGGATGATGTTTTCGGGCTTGATATCGCGATGAATAACCCCGCGTGAATTGGCGTAAGAGATTGCTTGGCAAACGCTGACGAAGGCATGCAGCAGTCGTTGCATTTCTAATGGCCGTTCGATGCCCGCGCTGCGCCCGACATGGTACTCGTCACACGCTTTGCGCAGAGTCTTTCCCTTGATTAATCGCATGGCGTAGCAGCAATCGCCATTATTTCCATTGGGCAAATACAATTCGTAAACTGGAACGATGTGCGGGTGCTCTAATTGCCCTGTGATTTGAGCTTCACGGCGAAAGCGCCGTCGAGCATTCGCGTTGCACGCTAACTCAACACGAAGCTGCTTGACAGCGACATTGCGGTTCAATTTTTTGTCATGTGCGACCCAAATTCGGCTTAAGCCCCCTTCGGCGAACAGACGTCCCAAACGAAAGTGAACGTCGGAAGCAAGTGATGGAATCAAACCCTCCGTTCCGTTGTCCGCAAGAGCAGTCGGGTCGAGCTCAAAGGAATCGTCGTCGTTCCGTTGTTCAGGAAGCGGCCCCGGGTCCCGGACCGAGAGCAAATTGGATGTCCAATGTGGTCCTTCGGGTTGCGCAATATCTCTCATGAGTTCGACAGTCGACTCACCGTCGGAGTCTTCAGGATTTGCATCTGGTTCGTCAAGCATTTCGTCGATCAGTTTTTGCCGAATGCGCCCCGCATCCAATGCCGTAATCCAACCGATCTCCGTAAGCAATGTGGCCAGCGATTGATCGGCATTCGCAGCGCAGATTTTCTTGGCTTCGGCCAGTTGATCTTCCGAGAGCAGTTCCAATTCGACGGCGATCAAACCGAAGCGCACCTGCAATTCGTGCATCGGTTGCCTCGACTAAAAGGATGGGGAAAAACCTGTCTCCACTAAATCAAGACGCCTAGTCTTCGACGAGCATCATGTTTCAATGGAATGCAATAGTAGCTGAAACTACTCCGCACTCGCCTCAATTCGTTCTCGGTGTTTCCAAATATCGCCGTCAATCGGGTTGCGATGAATTTCTAGTTACCGCAAAAGCACCAGTTATTGTATCGCGACGAGAATGATTTCGTGTTCTTTGATCGCCCAACAATTTACGCATATAAGCGCATTTGAACACTTTCCTATGAGGCGATCGGCGTATAATGCGTTTTACAAATCGTGGACTTTCGCCGCAGGAATAGAGACGCAATGCAAACGACATCGGAGTTATCCACCACACTAGAACAACTCGTTGATTCAGGGTGGGAATCGAAAACAGTCAAACACGAGATTAAAGATAATTTCTTGCAGATGTTGGCCGCAGATGAAGAGCTCTACCCGGGAATTGTCGGCTACGAACACACCGTAATTCCCGAGATCAACATCGCGATCTTGGCCGAACACGACATGCTGTTTCTTGGTGAGAAGGGCCAAGCCAAGAGCCGGCTCATGCGGTCGCTGATTCGCTTCCTGGACCCGCAGATTCCCTATTTGGACGTCGCGGAAAGCGCCTTTCGAGAAGACCCTCTCAAGCCATTGAGCGCCGTGGCAAAAGATCTGGTAAATTCTCGTCGACCGCGCGACATTCCAGTGAAATGGTGGGCACGCCAGGACCGCTATGGCGAACGACTCGCCCCCGGCACCAAGTTCGCCGACATCATCGGGGAAATTGATCCGGCGAAATTGATGGGTGGAAAAAGCATGTCGTCGGAGCAAGCGTTGCACTTTGGCTTAATCCCTCGGATGCATCGTGGGATTTTCGCGATCAATGAATTGCCGGAACTGGACGAAGCAGTCCAAGTCGGATTGTTTAACATTTTGGAAGAGCGCGACGTCCAAATTCGCGGCTATCCGATTCGCTTTGACATCGATGTGCTGATTTTGTTTTCGGCGAATCCGTCGACCTACAACCGAAGCGGCAAAGTCATCCCGCAACTAAAAGACCGGATCGGATCGCTGATTCAAACGCATTACCCGCGCGACCGCGATTTGGGCATTCAGATATATGAACAGGAATCGGCGATTGAATTGGACGGAGATTATCCGGTTCGCGTGCCGTACTTCATGAAGGAAATTTGCGAGCAGGTTACGATCCAGGCCCGCAAGAGCAAATACGTCGATCAGCAATCTGGCGTGAGCGCCCGTTTCAGTATCGCCAATTATCGGACGATGGTTGCCAGCGCGCGGCAACGCGGCGTTCTTTTGAACGAGCGGCCTGCCGTTCCGCGGATTAGTGATTTGGCGCATCTACGGTCGTCGTCGCTAGGTAAGCTTGAACTCGATTTGATGGGCAGCCATCAAATGAATGAGCGACAAGTGATCGACGGAATCATTGCCGAGGCGATCTCGGTCGTGTTCGACGAATACGTTTCCAAACATGGCTTGGACGAAATAGCCACCATTTTTGGCAAAGGGGTCAAGATCGAAGTCGGCGACATGATCCCCTCAAGCCAATATGCGGATCGCCTCGCGCGAGTTCCGCCGCTTTGGGAAAAAGCCTTCGAAGTCAACGCCGCAACCGATTTATCCATGCGAGCTTCGTGCGTCGAATTTGTATTGGCGGGCCTCTATGCCAAAGACAAGATATCCCGCTCGCAACACCACGGAGTCACCACGTTCGAAACATGAGAAATCGCAACATCGGCGGAATTCTGCACATCTACCAAAAATACGATCCCGTGTATTTCCCCAGCCCTACGTCCGAACCGCCGGACGTCGTTTCGCCGCTCATGGAACAAATGCTCCGCTTTGGAAGCCAGCGAAAGCTTACACCCGAAGAGCTTGCGCGAGCCGTTCATCTGGACCCAAGTCAACTCGCTGGCTTGGGGCCAAGCATCGACTTCATCCGCGCGATTTTGCTTGAGCGCAAACGTAAACTGCTGGAGAAATACGAGACCGCCTCAGTGCAATCGTTGGCCAAACGAGAATTCCATGATCGTGTTAATCGGGGGCTTCCGCCAAAGCAATCTAGCAAAGCGTATGTCAAGGCGACGCACCAGGAACAGCTTCACGATCTCGAGCAACTTTGGTACGCCCAGCGCGACGACTCGAGTGAATTCGCTCGGCATCTGGTCAAGCTCATGGATCATTTGGGTAACAAGTATCAGGTCGACGAGCTTGCCGCGAAATATCAATTCAGCGGCATGACGCCGCTCACCATCGAAGAAGCGCTCGAAGTCAAGCGGCTGTTAGAAAAGATCGACGAGCTTTTGAAGCAATTAGACGAAGCCGAAAAATCGGCGCAAATTGCAGTCATCGACTTGGAGGAGTTGTCCGAATTCGTCGATCCAACTGACATGCAGGCTTTGGAAGAGATGCAACGGATGATCGAAAACTACGTTCGCGAACAAGCCGAACGGCAAGGCTTGGAGAATCGCGGTGGCAAGTTATCGCTGACCCCCAAAGCAATGCGGATTTTTCAGTCCAAGCTGCTCGAGCGAATCTTTAGCGAATTGAAAGCAGGCCGTTCCGGACGGCACTCCGGTGAAATCGTCGGCGAAGGCGCCGTTGAATTGACCCAAACCAAGCCCTACGAATTCGGCGATTCCATCGGAAACATCGACGCACCGCAATCGATGATCAACGCAATGGTTCGCCAAGCCGACGGCTTGCCGTTGCAAATGAAGTCGGAAGATATCGTGATTCATCGAACACGCAACAACCCGAAATGCGCGACCGTGGTCGTAATGGATATGAGCGGCTCGATGCGCTACGACGGGCAGTACATCAACGTCAAACGAATGGCGCTGGCACTGGACGGTTTGATTCGCTCGGAGTATCCCGGCGATTTCTTGGGATTTGTCGAGATGTACACGTTCGCGAAAATTCGTCGTCCCGCTGAGGTTATCGACCTGATGCCCAAACCGGTGACGCTGTTTCAACCGGTAGTGCAACTCAAAGTCGACATGAGCCGCGAAAATATAAGCGAGCACATGGTTCACCCGCACTTTACGAACATGCAGCACGCGCTGCGGCTCTCGCGCCAGTTGCTCGCTGGCCAAGACGCAGCAAATAAGCAAATCATCGTCATCACGGATGGCTTGCCAACCGCGCATTTTGAACAACAGGATCTGTACTTGCTCTACCCGCCGCACCCGCAAACGGAGTCGGCCACAATCCGCGAAGCGCTCCTGTGCAAGCGCGAAGGAATCACAATCAATTTGTTTTTAATTCCCAGTTGGTCACAAACGGAAGACGACATTCGTTTTGCGTATCGACTGGCCGAATCCGCCACGGGCCGCGTCATTTTTTCTTCCGGCAATGACCTCGATCGTTTCGTGATCTGGGACTACGTCAAGCACAAACGCGAAATGCTCGGCTAATCGCAGCCCGAAGACTTTTCTTGGTCCCATAAAACTCATAATTCCGATGATTCCTATCCGTCCCATACAGATTTGCGCTGCAACAACACCTATTTCAACATCACCGGCAATCCAGCCAAAATGAGCACTGCCAACGGCAATGCGATCAACGAAACTCGCCAGCCGCCGAAAATTACACTGACGACGAGCAATAATCCGGCGATACCTGCGTTGAAGTTGCTAACCCAAATTCCAACAATCGGTATCGACAATGGCTCGCGAGGTTTGGTTGCGTTCAAGCCAACTTGGGACGCGACATCACCAAGATTGCCACCGCCCTGCTGGACCGAACTGACAGCGGATTTAAGGCTTTCTGCGGTGACGCCCGCAAAAATTCCATTCCGCTGAATCCACAAGACGCATCCGACAATCAATAGCGCGCCCAAAACCAATCGGACGTGAGCACCGAGAAATGTGTCCAGCGGCTTTTCCAGCTTGGCCAACAAACTCGGTGGCCGGCGATTGGTGCTGCTGCGCCCCTCGGCCAAAAGTGCTTTGACGCGAGCGCGTTTTGCCAAGACGGCGGCCTGCGAACCGGCGGCTTGATTGGCCTGATAATTGGCGGCGGCACTGCGCCACGTCGCGGCTTCGTCAACCAAAAGTTGCGAAACGCGGTCGGCCTCGGCGGCGGCTTGTTCGGGTGCCATACCAGATGCGACTAGAGCTCGCTGCTCGATCGTTCGGAGTTTACCAACGTCTTGTTCCTTACGCTTCTCGGCCAGTCGCTGGTCGATTCGTACAATCAGTGCGTCCCTCCAAGGACGAAATCGCTTTCGCCGAGGACCAGTTGTGTTCCCGGCCAGATCGATCTTGGCTTTCTGCAATGCTTCGTAGCCAAACAAGTCCTCATAAAATTCTTCCCAATTGCTGCCGCTGTATTGGGTGACGAATCGGTGCAACGTGTCTTCGTCAACCCCGGCGACTCGCTGGTCGCGCAGTATTTGCCGAACGCTCGTCAGGGATTTTTCCCGTTCCTGAGCCAGCGATTGCTCGATGACAAAGAAATAACCAACGCCGAGTCCAACGGCGAGTAGAGTGGCGACCAGCCAAGGTCCGAGCATTCCCAACGCAAACAAGAGCGCCAATAGTACGGCAACACCGCCGACCGCTGTGATCCAACACTTCCATCCGCCAAGTAGCGCCAGCGCCTGTGCTTTGCCGTACAAAAGACTTTGTTGCCGCAATCCCGCGACGGCGAGAACGGTCAGAGGAACGACGAAAACGGCCGACAAACTCGCCAGCGCCCAACGCAAGCTTATGAAGGCGAGGCCAACCGTGGCGAGCAAGCCTAACGTCAGAGCAATCATCGGCAGATACGTTCGGGCTTGGGCAAGCGATTGGCCGTAATACGATTTTTGGCTGGCTTCAAGTTGTTGTACTTGTGCCTTGCTCGGCGCGAACCCATTTCCCGACGCGATGCCCAAAAATGCTTGAAGGTCGGTGATGACCGCGCTCAAGTCCTGGTAACGATTCGCCGGTTGCTTTTCCATCAACTTCATGACGATGTCGGAAATCCGTCGGTCGACGTGGGGCACAATTGTTTCGGGACGCGCGACCGGTTGCGATTTGTGTTTCTCAAGAACTTCCTTGGCGGAATTACCTTTGAACGGCGGCGCGCCAGTCAGTAGGGCGTAAAACGTGCAACCGAGCGAATAAATATCCGCGCGATGATCGACGTCAGAAGAATTTGCGGCTTGTTCCGGAGAAATGTAATTGACTGTACCGACGGTCGCGCCGACGCCGGTCAATTGAATCGAGCCCGAACCGAAATCACCGGAGACTTGATCGACCGGTTCGTCCGCCGTGTCGGGGAGTTTTACCAATCCCAAATCGGCGACTTTGACGACGCCATGTTGATCAAGCATTAAGTTGGCTGGTTTGATATCGCGGTGCACCATGCCTTGATGATGCGCAAATTGCAAGCCACGGGCTGCCTGCAGGATGTAGCCGGTGGCTTGGCGTGGCTCCAGCGGCCCGTGCTGTTTGAGGATGTCCGAAAAGTTTTGGCCTTGGACGTATTCCATGCTGAAAAAGTTGGTTTCGCCATCTTGGCCCAAGTCATAAATCTGTACGACGTTATGATGCACCA
>JANMEB010000609.1:0-4384 GCA_031376585.1 Planctomycetota bacterium
ATAGCTTTACCAAGCAGGCTCGACTGTGGGAGCTAAACCACGCCATCGAGCAACCTCTTCCAAATTTCGACATCGATGCTGGCGACTCGCGCCGCGAACGACGAAACGCGGCATAGTGCTTTTTTTCGCAGCTTGGTTTTAGGATCAACTAACTGACAGGCCAAGGGATTGCGTCATCGTGGGCTTCAAGGTCGTAGAAAACGACCTCTCCGATAGTATGAACCCTCAGGACTCGATTCCTAGTCTCACCGTCGGAGGTCCGAAGTTTGGCCAATGAGCGATACATTCCATTTACGGGTTGCGAATCCCTATCGAACGCGACGTCCGCGCCAATGCGTTGGGTTTGATTTGGACTCCACTCGAATCGGCCGCTGTGGTTTTCGCTGAGTGGAAGTATGACCTTGCGCTGACCATCAAATCCATTGTGCTTATGTTCACTGTTGCCGACAAGGCATTCCGACTCATTTAACTCGTCGAGCATCGCCAGCGGTTGGATATTAACCGCCGTGATTCCAGCCGTCGATCCCGCCGTCAGCCCTTGAAATGCGCTGGAGATGGGATTGCTCATCGTCCAGAGTTCAATGCCAGACGTGCCATCAGTGGCGGCAAAGAATAGAGTCGTGGCGCCCGACTCAATGAATGCCGGATTAGAGCTGCCCGCGCCAGGATTGATGTTGGCGGCAAGTAACGTTCCAGGGCCAAACGCGGTACTGCGCCATAACTCTCGGCCGTTCACTCCGTCATCGGCTGAAAAGAATAGCGTGCTGTTGTGATTATGAAGGTTCGCCGGCGATGATCCCAAAGCGCCGGGGCGAATGTCTTTGACCCGTACTGTCCCGGCGACTTGGCCGTTGCTCCGCCAGAGTTCCACTCCGCTGGTCCCTTCATTGGCTGTGAAAATTAGCAGTCCGTTGAGATTCAGCAATTGTGATGGACTGGAACCGTTAGCACCCGGGCGAATATCTTTCACCATAAATGTTCCGGCCGCCGACCCATTGCCGTTACTCTTCCAGATTTCCGTTCCATTGGTTCCATCGCTGGCTGCAAAGAAAACGTTTCCCTTGATATTGGTGAACTCTGCGGGATTGGAGCTGCTAGGCCCCGGCAAGATGTCTTTAACCAACACCGTGTTGACCGTAGTCCCAGTCGATTTCCAGAGTTCGGTCCCGGACGTTCCATCATTGGCGCTGAAAAAGACAATTCCTTTCACATTGGCAAGGCCGCTGGGATTGGAACTCAGCGCGCCAGCGCGTATGTCCTTGACCAAAAACGTACCACCAGCCGTTCCATCACTGCGCCACAATTCAGTGCCGATGGCGCCGTTATTGGCGGCGAAGAACAAAATTCCCTTGGAGTTCGTCAGCTCAGACGGCGACGAGCTTGCATAACCGCCGTCGCCGCTATTGATGTCTAAAACCGGCAACGTATCGAATAGGTGGCCATTGCTTTTCCACAGCTCGCGATTGAAATTCGGTCCGAAATTCGATGCGGCTGCGAAAAAAAGTGTTCCCTTAACATTCGTAAGCTCGCTCGGACTGGAACTCTCGGCCCCAGGATTAATGTCATTGACTTGAACCGTTCCGACAGAGGTTCCGTCGCTGATCCAAAGTTCGTTTCCGTACACGCCATCCGACGCCGTGAACGCGAGGCGACCGTTGAAGTTCGTCAAATTGCCAACGCCGGAACTCCCTGAACCCGACATGATGTCCTTCAACAAAGCCGTTCCCGCGCTCGTCCCGTCGCTTTTCCAAAGTTCACGACCAGCGGCCGTTGTACTGGCCGAAAAGAAAATCGTTCCGTTAACATTGGTGAAGTCTTGCGGAGTCGATGCACCCACGCCCAACACGATATCAATCAGTCCCAAGACAGTTGGCGTTGTCGATGGCTTAACACCTATTCCGGCGACCCCCGCTCCCGGGAGTCCAGCGCCGGAAACCCCAGTCCCTGCGACACCCGCCAAGATCACTCCCGTGTCGGCCACACCAAGTGCTTTCACGGTCGGTTCGCCTCCGCCATCCATCAGCCACAGTTCATCACCACTGATTCCATCATTGGCGCTGAAAAACAGCCAACCGTTCACATTGGTTAAGTATTTTGGATTTGAACTGCCTGCCCCCGGTCGGATGTCGTTCAGCGGCACAGTCTCGGCGCTTGTGCCGTCGCTCTTCCAAAGTTCAATCCCATTCGTTCCGTCGTCAGCACTGAAAAATAGCGTGCCGTTTATGTTGGTTAGGCTTCCAGGCGATGAACCGAGCGACCCCGACCGAATGTCCTTCACCAAAACCGTCCCGACGGTTGTGCCATCGCTCTTCCAAAGCTCGATTCCGTTTGTGCCGTCGTTAGCGCTGAAAAACAGCGTGCCGTTTACGTTGGTTAAGTTAGCAGGATTTGAAAATTCGCCCCCCGATTGAATGTCTTTTACGAGCACCGTTCCGGTCGTCGTGCCGTCACTCTTCCAAAGCTCTCTACCGTTTGTGCCGTTGTCAGCGCTGAAAAACAATGTGCCGTTTACGTTGGTCAAGAATTTAGGATACGATTGCCCTGACCCCGATTTTACGTCCTTCAACAAAACGGTCCCGGCGGTTGTGCCGTCGCTCTTCCAAAGTTCAAAGTTTGAAGATCCATCGTTGGCGCCGAAAAACAGAGTACCATTTACATTGGCTAAGAATCTTGGATAGGAAGGAATATTTCCCGGCCTAATGTCCTTCAGCAGAACTGTCCCGGCAGTTGTGCCGTCGCTCTTCCAAAGTTCAAAGTTTGAGGTTCCATCGAGAGCGCCGAAAAACAGCGTGCCGTTTACGTTGGTCAAATGATATGGACTTGACCCGATGCTCCCCGGCTGAATGTCTTTCAATAGGACTGTCCCGGCCTCGGTTCCGTCGCTCTTCCATAGTTCTTCGCCACTGACTCCATCGTTAGCGGTAAAAAATAAGGTGCCGTTCACGGTGGCTAATTTACCGGCCTCCGCGCCGTAAAAACTGGGCCGAATATTCTTGACCAGCACGGTGCCGGCGGTCGTGCCGTCGCTCTTCCAAAGCTCTCGGCCAAGGTTGTTGGTGAAGGCGCTGAAAAACAACGTCCCATTCACATTGGTGAGATTCGTCGGGTACGAGGAATAGTTTGTGTAATACGTGTAGTTCGACCGAATGTCCTTGACCATCACGGTCCCGGCGATCGTCCCATCGCTTTTCCAAAGTTCTTCCCCGTTGACATTGTCATTCGCCCCAAAAAAAACCGTGTTATTGACGTTAGTGAAATTTCTCGGATTCGAAGCGCCAGCCCCCGCCACGATATCGATCAGCGTCGGCAGGCCCGACAACATGGCCCTTGGCTCAAGTGGCTCGATGCATAAAGCGGTTGGCAGAAGAAAATGCTCGGCGACTCGTGGCGACCGATTTAATCGGATGTGCCGACGGTTCTGTCGATTTGCACGGCGAGACTTCGATGAAAGCATGGCTGGCTCCTCCGTAAAGAGTTGCGAACGGAGGCGCCCTGATTTCCAATCGCTTCGGTTAACTAACAATTCGAGAGAATGCTTGGTCTTGGGCATCGAGGTCATAAAAAACGACCTCCGCAATAGTATGGACTCTCAGGGTCTGTTTTGAAGGCCCCCAAATCAGTTTTTGTGATTTTGCCCATGGTCGCGATGAGCTTTGCCGAACTGTCATATTCTGAATAATCGAGGCGCTCGTCGCAGAGAAATCAAATTCGAGTAACCTTCGGTCCGATCGACAGATTTTGTATTCGCGCAGTATCGCGGCTTGCCGAAAACCGCCCAAGTCACTTGGTGGTGCGACACCCAAGGGGCCCGAAGGTTCGCTATCTCGAGTTTCGCCGATCGCGTCAAACCGATCGATTCCGTATCCCAGATTAGCCGAATTCAATCCCGCGTTCTGACCTTGAAATGAGCTTGCGCCGGGATTGCTCAAGGCCCATAGTTCATTGCCGTTGGCGGCAGTCGTCGCGGCGAAGAACAAGTTCACGCCGGCCGCAGTGAGGAACGTTGGATTCGAATTGGCCGCACCAGGGTTGATATTCGAAACCAGGGTGGTGGCGCTACCGGTTCCCTTCCGCTTCCACAATTCTCGACCGTTGATGCCATCGTCGGCAGCAAAGAACAGCGTACCGTTGACGTTGACCAGATTGTTGGGCGACGAGCCCAAAGCACCCGCGCGGATGTCGGGGATCTGAGCCGTACCAATCGTTGACGCGTTGCTTCGCCACAATTCAGTTCCGCTGGTTCCGTTGTTAGCAGATAAGAACGCCTTTCCGGCCAATTTCTTCTTGTACTTCGGATCTGATCCCGGCGCGCCGGGACGAATGTTGAGCAACATGATGGTTCCGACAAGCGATCCATTGCTTTTCCACAGTTCGTTTCCGTTGG
>JANMEB010000611.1:0-3303 GCA_031376585.1 Planctomycetota bacterium
CCGGAAGGACTGGCGATTGCCACCAAGCGGGTCAACAAATCAATGGCGCTCGCGTCATCCATGTTTTTTGATTGAGTTGAGTCGCTAGTCATGACGTTTACGGTGACTTAACTTCCTCAGTTCGCAGTCGAATCGTCGTTCCGCACCCGGCTAGGCCGCGCTCGATGCAGTTGGGTTGGCAACCATCCGAGATGATGACGCGGGAAACGCCGCCACGAAGTGCTTCGCTGGCCGCCATTAGTTTAATTCGCATTCGACCTTGGACAAAGTCATAATCCTGCGATAGATCGTCGGCGAGGCATAACTCGGACAACGTGCTTTGCGGATCGCCTAAGTCGCGCAGGACGCCCGGTTGGTTGGTCAAAATCAGCAAGCTCTCGGCCCGCATTTCAATCGCGGTCCGGGCAGCAGCGCGATCGCCATCCACGTTGATCGCCCGTTGATCATCGGACAACGCAGGAGGCGTCAGCACGGGCAGGTAACCATCGTCGATCAAAGTCCGCAGCAGTCGCGCGTTGACGTGATCGACGCGTCCGGTCAAATTTCCCCGCAGGATTCGTCGCACTCCATTCTCAACGACCTGAGTTACGTCTTTGCGCGGACCCGTCCAAATGCCACCGTCCATCCCAGAAAGCCCAACGGCATTGACGCGCCGCTGCTGCAACCGTTCGACTAAGGTCTTGTTGACCAAACCGCAGTACGTCATCAAAAAGCATTCCATCGCCTCTGGATCCGTCCAGCGCGAAGTGATTCCTTGCGGCGAGGTGATAAACCGCGGGGGGCGATTGAGCGCGGTCGCGATTTCATTGAGTCGGGCCGATCCGCCGTGCACCACGATCAGCGTTTCCCCCTGAGACCGAACCTTGGCGACATCGTCGCAAAAAGCGTCGTAATTGATTCCGTGACCACCACCCAGCTTGACGACGATCATGATTTGCCAACTCCAAGATTCCTACTCTTCGTATAACGGCAAGCCGTTCGTATTTCTATCAGCCGGAACGCACTAGCGTCCGGTTTCTACGGGATTCACGCGGTTCAGAAACCGAGGGCTAACGCCCAGCGGCTGATGGTTTTAAAAAATGAACGGTATTGACATAAATCGAAATCAATCGGCCATCAGGCGGGATGCAAGCCGGCGAACTCGAGTCCTTGTTTCTCGGGAAAGCCCGACATGAGGTTGAGGCATTGTAGCGCCGTGCCCGCGGCACCTTTCATCAAATTATCCAGCGCACTGATCACGACAAGCCGGTTCGAGTCGGGATCGCGCTGAAAGCCGATGTCACAAAAATTCGCCCCCGCCAGGAGTTTCGGATCGGGCAGTCGATGGATGCCCGATTTGTCCTTGACCAACCGAATAAACGGTTCTCCAGCATAAGCTTGGCGATACGTCTGCCAGAGAACGGGTTCCTCGACTGGCTCGCGCAAGAAAACATGCAGCGTCGCTAAGGCGCCGCGCACCATTTCGACCGCGGTCACCGTCATGCTCAAACGAATGTCGCCAAGCTCTTGACGAATCTCGGCTTGATGTCGATGGCCGGTCGCGGCATACGTTCGAAAGCTGCCGCTCCGTTCGGCGTGGTGCGTGGCCAGACTAAATTGTGCCCCGCCCTCCGACGAACCGACTTTGATATCGGCGACGACGGATTCAATCATCCCGGCATTGGCAAGCGGCCAGAGCGCCAAATTGACTGCCGTGGCATTGCATCCGACGCCACTGACGTAGGCCGCTGCTTGAATTTCCTTTCGATGCAATTCGGGCAATCCATACGTGAATCGCCCAAGCCATTCCGGGGCTGGATGCGGCTCGCCGTACCACTTTTCGTACGCAGCCGGATCGCGCAAGCGAAAATCGGCCGACAAGTCGATCACCTTTGGCGCGCGAAGAGCCAAGCGATCCATCTGTCGCGCCGCTTCACCATGCGGTAGCGCCAACAAAAGCAGATCGCAGTCTTTCAAATCCTCCAGAGGACTGAATTGCAACTGACAAATCGAACGAAGATTGGGATGCGCGGTGTGGACAAATCGACCTGCCAGTTTGCGCGAGGTCACCTGAGCAACTTCGACCTCGGAATGGCCCAGAAGCAAGCGCAGAATCTCTCCGCCGACGTATCCCGAGGCCCCGACGATACTTGCCCGAAGCTTCATGCTACGGCTCCAAGACCGACGAAAAAATCGATCAATCGAGCCGGGATGTTTACGCCGGTCGTTTCAATGCTATTGCGAAACTCCATGGTCGCGTTGACCTCGTTGATTAACAGACGTCCGTCGGGCGTTTCGACCACGTCAATCGCGACGGCACCGCCACCTACGGCCAATGCCGCTGCGCGCGAAATCGCATCCAACTCGGGCGTGACCTCACAATTTTCCGCGCTGGCGCCTCGAGCGGTGTTCGTGATCCAGTGATCCGAGCGGCGGCGAATCGCGGCAACCGTCTCATCTCCGATCACAAACGAACGAATGTCCGAGCCCCTTTTTTCGATGAACGGCTGGATATAGAAGACCTGATGCATCGGGGATCCCAAGTGCGATTTATGCTCTAAGACGGCTTCGGCTGCATGCACATCATTGACCCGAGCCAACAGCCGCCCCCACGATCCCACCACCGGCTTGAGAACTGCGGGATAGCCAACTTCCTCGACCGCTTTCAAGGCCGATTCGGCGGACAGCGCAACGCGAAACGGAATACTTGGAACGCCCGCTCGTTCCAACGCCAGAGACGTCGTCAGTTTATTGCCGCAGACTTGGCGTACCGATAAGCGATTGACGCAGGGGATGCCCATCGATTCGAGAATCGCAAGAGTCGCCTCAGCTTGGGCCTCGCTTATGCAGCGATCGACGATCAAGTCAAATTGGGACCAGGCGGCGTTGTTGTCGCGTGTGAAGACGACTTGGCGAACATCAATTGTCTCGCAGCGAATTTCGCGTCGCGCAAACTCATCCAGCAACAGTTTTTCTTCGACGCGAATGCGCGAATGCAGCAGGCCAATGTTCATGGCTCGATCGTTCCTACTCGCCCCAGTCCTCTTCGACTTCGGGCGCCAATTGCAGGCGGATCGGCTCGACCTCAACGACTTCCAACTCCACGCCGCATTCGCGACATTGGACGATTTCACCCACGACAAATCCATCGCGCAACGGCAGTTGCGCATGACATTCAATGCAAACGGTCGCGGCCACGGATAAAATCCTCGCCTTTGAACATCGCGAGACAAGTTCTAGTCAAAGCGGCGCCAGTTTATCGCCAGAACACGAATAGTCACCGGTCCGCATCGCCCGCCGGCGGCCCAATCTGTTTGAACACAG
>JANMEB010000617.1:0-2899 GCA_031376585.1 Planctomycetota bacterium
GACGACGTTCGTGACGAAGATTTGGGAACGATGTATCGATTCAAAACTCAACTACCGAATAGTCCGCTGTCCTACGACGGTAAAATGATCAAGATTCATTGGATGGTTCGGGCGTGCGTTTTTTACGAACGCGGAAAGGAACTTCGTTTCGACCAATCGTTTTGTTTGGGCCCAGCGAAGTTGTTAGAGACGGCCTCCGCGACCGAAAGCGATTTGTCCAAGCAAGCCGTTGAGGAGCAACGATGGGGCGCCTAATCGAAAATCGTTTGACCCATTTTGGCGTCAATCCATTTTCAACTTGGAGAATTCGGCCGGGTGCAATCGACTTCTGGTTTGAGAACGGTCAATCCGCGCAAGGTTTGATCTCGAAGTTCGCGCGGGGCGAGTTCATGGCTCAGATCATTGGTCCGCATGGCTCGGGCAAGTCAACATTGCTGCGCGAGCTTGGTTTAAATTTGGCGCAATTAGCGCCGCTGTATCGAGTTCAAGTTCGACCCGCTGTCAAAGCTCGCTTTTGGAAAACTTGCGATCTGACTTGCGAGCCAGAATCGTCACTGGATGCCTCGAAAGCGATTTGCAAAGGCATTTTTCTTATCGACGGCTTCGACCATTTGAATTGGCTGGCCCGGACTTCGATTAGGCGCTTCATTCGAAGCCATAATTTCGGATTGCTCATCACGTCGCATCGCGATTTGAAGTTACCAACGCTGTATGAAAGCCATTCAAAGTATTCGTCGTTTGTCGCCGTCGTGCGTCAATTGCAGCACGGCTTTCCCGCCAAGTTGCCGTGGGAGCAAATTCGCGCAGCGTACGTTTCGTGCTTTCCCAATCTGCGCGACGCCATGTTTCAACTTTACGATCGCTACGAACAACAGCGGCGTCAACGAATGCGTTTGACATCTGACCAGTGATTAACGCTTGCGCGGCGAGATGTATTGATGGTCGATGAACCATTCCCAAGCTTCTGCCAGTGCGTTTTGGTATGGGCTGATTGAATAATTCAATTCGAGAAACGCCTTTTCACTTGAGTAGTAATGGAACAACTGTCCCATACGAATCGAGGCGGAATTTATAAGTCCTTCGCGGCCAATGATTCGCGCCCAAATATCCGCACCACCACCGGCTAGCCAAGTTATCGGCGCGAACAGCCGCGCAACCGGCGGCTCTCGCCCGACCACGGCCGAAATTTCACGCCACAGATCGAGGTAGGAAACGTTCGCGCCACCCAAGATGTATCGCTGCCCAGTCTTTCCTTTGGTAATTGCCGCCATGATGCCTCGGCACACGTCGCGTACATCGACAACAGAACAGCCGCCTGCGGGTGCGAGCGGAATAAATCGCCGGGCTAATGCCAGCATCATCTGTCCGGAGGATGGCTTCCAATCCCACGGCCCGACCATGAATCCAGGATTTACGATTACGGCGTCCAGACCTTGCCCGACCGACCGTAGGACTGCGGCCTCGGCAAGACGTTTGGACACGACGTAAGCGCTCGGGGGCTTGGCGGGTTCAAGAGCAGTTTCGTTTTGCGGGCGCCGTGGATGCGCGGCGGCCAGCGCGTCCACAGTCGACACGTGAATCATCCGAATCCGACACCGCTCGGCCAGCGTTGCCACGCGTGCGGTGATTCCGACATTCGTTTCAATTGATGATTCGACATTTCGCCATCCGATGTGCAACATCGCGGCGGAATGAACGACGGCGTCGACTTGGGCGACGGCTTCACGCAGGAATGCATTGTTCTCCCAGTCGCCACTGACAATTTGAACATTTAAACCGGCAAAAGTGCGCGGGTCGTAATTCGTTCGAACGAGACAAACTGGAGTAACGCCAGCCTGCAACATCTCGCGAACCAAATTATTTCCCAAGAACCCCGTGGCTCCCGTGACCAGGACTTTCATTTGCGGACCATTTGTATCGAGTACAAGACTTCGTTCGACCTGCGTTTAGGCGAGCGGCGGTCGAATCGATACCGTACGAAAAGTAGCAGGCACACTCCGTGTGCCGTGTGCGTCCGGAAACGGCACACGGAGTGTGCCTGCTACTCTTGTAAATCTATTCCTGCCGCTCGCTTAAGATTTTTTTCGGTCGACTTCTCTTAAAGGCTGCTGGCCTGAATTGTATCGGACCAGGGGTGATTCTGAAAACACAAGTTTCGCAAGCGATGCTGCCGAATTGTCCAACTTCGCTTGAGCGGCCACAATGGGCGCTTAGTTGCACTTCGGAATTCGGCTTCGTTTCGAACTCGGCGCTGCCTCAGCAAAGGACCATTTATGACTGTCGCTGGTATCGAAGTCGTTTCCGTTGCGACTCGCCGTGATCGGAAACTGTTTTTTAACTTTCCGTGGGAGCTTTATCGCGGTGATCCGAATTGGGTTCCGCCGCTACGGCTGAATCAGTTGGAGCTACTCAACTATCGCCGCCATCCGTTTTACTTGCAGGCGGAAATACAGACGTTTTACGCCAAGCGCGGCGGAACAGTCGTCGGTCGAATTGCCGCCATTGTCGATCACGCCCATAACAATTTCTACGACGAGCGGCGAGGCAAATTTGGTTTTTTTGATTCGATTGATGACGAGGCTGTTGCGACGGCCTTGATCGATGCCGCCGGGGATTGGCTGCGAAACCGAGGCCAGACTGGCATGCGTGGCCCCGAGAATCCTTCGCAGAATTATGAATGGGGACTGCTGATTGATGGCTTTGAACAGCCGCCGACTTTTATGATGACTTACAACCCGCCGTATTACGCACGACTGCTTGAGCAATGCGGATTTACCAAAGCCCAAGATATGTTTTCGTATTGGGGGCACGTCGAAATGCTGGGGAGCATCGACGAGAAACTGAAATTCGTTGCGCGGGAAGCGACGCGGCGATTTAACGTCAATGTTCGCCCGCTAAA
>JANMEB010000686.1:0-2711 GCA_031376585.1 Planctomycetota bacterium
CTTGGGCCACGGCAAAGTCGAACGAAACCACGCTATGTACGCTCAGCACCAACGGCGTGGCGATCGCCGCCATGATCAAATACGCCCGTTCAAACCGCAACCATTGGCGACTCGAACCAGTCCAACCCAACGACAAAAACCCGTAAACAATCTGCTGCCATTTGCGCGAGCAACGATCGCGAAGCGTGCCAAAATCCGGAATCATTCCCATGTACCAGAACAACAGCGACGTCAACGCATAGGTCGACACGGCGAACACATCCCACCATAACGGGCTGCGGGCCTGGGGCCACATCGCTTGAGAATTGGGATAGGGAAACAGCCAAAAGAACAACCAGACGCGCCCAATATGCAACGCCGGAAAAATCGCCGCACACATGACGGCGAAAATAGTCATCGCCTCCGCGAAGCGATTGATGCTCGTTCGCCAATTTTGCCGAAACAAAAACAGAATCGCCGAAATCAAAGTACCGGCGTGTCCAATGCCGACCCAGAACACAAAATTGATAATGTCAAAGCCCCAGGCCACTGTGTTGTTGTTTCCCCAAACACCTACGCCCGTCAGAATCAGGTAAGCAATCGACACCAACATCAAAGCCAACAACGATAACGAAACACACAGCCCGAGGTACCAACCCCGCGACGGCGGACGCAATGTAATGCCAATGATTTTGTCCGTGACCGTGGTCAAGTCATGTTCACCCAGAACCAGCAGGGCCCGTTGATGCGGATCGGTCGACATGTTCGCCGCCTGGTCACGCAGATAAGTAGTCATCGTCGTCGTGGCCATAGTCAACTCTCCTTGGGTCCAGCGCCGGGCAGCGGTTCGGAAACCGGGTTTCGGAGCTTGGCCAAGTACGTCGTCCGCGGACGAAGTTGCAACTCTTCCAAGAACACATACGAACGCGCATCCGTTTTCGCCCGTGCCACTCGACTCGATCGATCGTTCAAGTCGCCAAACCGAATCGCTTCCGCTGGGCAGGCCGCTGCACAGGCCGGAATGACTTCGCCTTCCAAAACTAGCGGAGTATCGCGGCGACCTTGGGCATGGGCGACCCGCGCGGCGATTTTGGCGGCTTGAATGCGCTGCGTGCAAAACGTGCACTTCTCCATGACGCCGCGCATGCGAACCGTCACCTCGGGATTGAATTGCATCTGCCGGAGGGGATCGATGTCGCTGCGCTGTTGAAGATCGGGAATCGCCAGCCAAGGCTTGCGAACTTCAGACGGGCTGGTCGCGTGGTAATCGAAGAAGTTGAAATGTCGCACTTTCGCCGGGCAGTTGTTGCTGCAATATCGAGTTCCGATGCAGCGGTTGTAAACCATTGCGTTCAACCCCTCGCTGTCGTGAACGGTGGCGGCCACCGGACAAACTTGTTCGCAGGGTGCCGTCTCGCAGTGGTGGCAAGTCATCGGCATGTGGACGAACTCGGGTTCCTCGTCTGAACCTTTGAAATACCGGTCGATTCGAATCCAATGCATTTCGCGATTGCGGGCGACTTGGTCTTTGCCGACGATTGGAATGTTGTTTTCGGCTTGGCAAGCAATGACACACGCGCTGCAGCCGACGCACTTCGTCAAGTCGATCGACATTCCCCAAGCGTGCGGTTGCGAGTACGAACTGGGTGCGTCGAACAATTGCAGTTCTTTCGGTCCATGCGCAACAGTCTTAAAAATGTCCTGATTTGCCGCGAAGGATTCCCATGTCGCTTCGCGCACGATGGAGCCGGACTGATGAAGTTTTCCGACGCGTTCCTCTCGACCCCAAGCTCCGACTGAATCGATCAGGTGATGATCCTGTGTCATCGCGAATGGATGGAATCTGCCGGTACGGCTTACCCGGCCGCGGGCGACGGCACCGGGGACGTTTTGACGGCGAAGCGGATAGACGTTGGTTCCAATTTGATTGCCGATCTCCCCGGCAACCCACCGTCCATATCCGAATGACAAGCCAATAGTATTCAGAGCTTGGCCCGGCATGATGTAAACCGGAATCGCGCAATGAATCGATTCGTCCTGTTCCAGCGTGAGGTGAACAATGTCGCCGTTGTTCAGCTCCAGGGACGCAGCGTCCGCTGGACTCATCCAGGCTGCGTTATCCCACGTCAATTTGGTCATTGGATCCGGAAGTTCTTGCAACCAACCGTTGTTCGCAAATCGTCCGTCGTAAACCGAGCTATCCGGGCGAAAGGCCAATTCGAAGTGGCCGCTATGACTTTCGGTGGCAAGCTCGATGTGCGAATCGCCCGATCGGTCAAGCAACGACTCCAACTTTAATTGCTGGGGCATCTTGACCGCCCCGAACGCAGAATTCTCCAGCGATCCGTTGTGAAGGAGCGTTTCCCAAGCCTGTTCGAATTGCTCTTCGGAGGCCGGCAAAAGGTGCTCCTGCCGGCAGGTCTCACGCACTAATTCGCGCGCATCCATAGGCGAGTGGCGAAGCAAGATCGCCAGCAATTCGGCATCGGACTTTCCGTCAAACAGGGGCAAAATCAACGGCTGGCGGACACTATACGTTCCATCCCACGCTCGGCCGTCTCCCCATGACTCTAGCCAATGGGCCATCGGAACATGC
Source organism: Planctomycetota bacterium (assembly GCA_031376585.1). Taxonomy (GTDB): domain Bacteria; phylum Planctomycetota; class Planctomycetia; order Pirellulales; family Pirellulaceae; genus JANMEB01. The sequence goes on from JANMEB010000686.1 coordinate 2,576, forward strand.
CATCGGCATTGCGCCGATGTTTCATTGAAATACAAACTCAAATGAATGCTCGTCAACGACTTTTCCGGAGCGAGTGCGAGCGGCGATTCGGCGGGCGCGTCGAAGACTGGGTTGCCTCCCAAAATCAACAGTGTTT
>JANMEB010000687.1:0-3686 GCA_031376585.1 Planctomycetota bacterium
GAGCACGAGCTTGGCACGCTGCCGGCGATTCATTCGGAGCCTCCCGCGATCCCTCATGTCAGCCGCCGTCCAACGATGTCCAATTCGCTGGTTGAAGACTGGGTTCCGCGCGGGTTTGCAGTCGTGCACTCCGCCTCGCCGGGAACTGGGCTTTCGCAGGGATGCCCGACGGTTGGCGGTGATAATGAATCGCTTGCGCCCAAAGCAGTGATCGACTGGCTGAACGGTCGCGCCAAAGGCTTCACGGCGCCAGATGGCGACGTGCAAGTCACCGCGCCGTGGTGCACCGGCAAAGTCGGTATGACGGGGACTTCATACAACGGCACGATTCCTCTGGCGGCCGCAACCACGGGCGTCGAAGGACTCGAAGCGATCATTCCCGTCGCGCCCAACACCTCGTACTACCATTACTACCGATCGAACGGCTTGATCCGACACCCGGGCGGATACATGGGGGAGGACATCGATGTGCTTTACAACTTTATTAACAGCGGCAATCCGGAAATGCGCGAGCATTGTGATTGCGAGGTTCGCGACAAGGAAATGATGTCAAACCAAGACCGCGCTAGCGGCGACTACAACCAGTTCTGGGCTGGTCGCGATTACCTCAACGACCTCGGGCCGATGAAAGCGGCTTTGTTCATGTCGCACGGTTTCAACGATTGGAACGTGATGCCCGAGCACAGCAATCGAATTTACCAAGCGGTTCGGGCCAAGGGCTTGCCCTGTCGCATTTACTATCACCAAGGTGGGCATGGTGGTCCGCCGCCGATGGAAATGATGAATCGCTGGTTCACACGCTACTTGTACGGCGTCGACAACGGCGTCGAAAACGAACCGCATGCCTACATCGTGCGCGAAGACGCCGATCCGTCCGAGCCGACTCCTTACGAGAATTATCCTCATCCGGAAGCGCGGATGGTCACGCTGAATCCCAGCGGCAACGGTGGGGCGGTCGGCAAACTCGGCGCCGCGGCACCGCCAAAGCGAGGGACCGCAAAACTTATCGACGACGTCTCGGTTCACGGCAAAGATCTTGCCAAAGCCGAAACGTCCCAGAACCGATTGATGTATGCGACCGAACCGTTGGTTCAGCCGTTGCACATTTCAGGAACGGCGCGACTCAAGATCAAGTTAGCCTGCAATAAGCCCGCTGCGAATTTGTCGATCGCGCTCGTCGCGTTGCCAATTGTCGATGGCGCGAAAATCACGGACAACTTAATCACCCGCGGCTGGGCCGATCCGCAAAACTATCGCTCGTTGACGGAGAGTGAGCCGTTGGTCCCTGGCCAATTTTATGAAATGAGTTTTGATCTGCAACCCGATGATCAAGTCATCGCGGCGGGCAAACAGATCGGCGTCATGATCTTTTCCAGCGACTACGATTACACCCTGCGTCCGCCTCCGGGGACCGAATTGACCGTTGACCTCGACGCCACCTCGCTCGACTTGCCGATCGTCGGCGGCAGCGAAGCCTGGAGCAAAGCAACAACGCGGTAGTTGCGACCGATACACTCGACCCATTCAATTCTCCCATGCAGTTCCCTCGTCCGCCGTCGGCAAAAGAGGGTGGGATGTGGGGGCGATTGGAATCGAGAAGAGGCTCAAACTCTGATCAGGCCGAAATTTAATGCGACAACCGATTCGTCAAAACGTTCTTATCAATGGCGCGAAAGTAGCGTTGCCGCTGAATTGACTTGTTTGATCGAAATCAACTAACACATCAACCACGCACTAAATCAGACGAAAACTGATTAATCGGGAGGAACTCTGCCATGAAGCTTTTGATCGCCGTCCTCGGATGCATCTTGACCATCTCCAACGGCTACTCCCAAACCAGCTTGACCCCTGCGGATTGGCAAGCCGATTTGCAGTTCCTGCAGGAAACCGTGCACAAGGACTATTCGTTCTTGTTCAAGAAAGTGACTCAGGAAAAATTCGATGCCGAAGTCGACAAGCTCGACAAGGCGATCCCCACGTTGCAAGAGCACGAAATCGTCGCCGGGTTGACCCGCATCGTCGCCCTCTTCCAATACGGACACACGGGTCTCGGCCACGGGATGGGGGCCGCGCAATTCCACTCGATCCCGATCAACCTGTACCAATTCTCCGATGGAATTTTCATCCAAGCAGCGCATAAAGATTATGCCGATGCAGTCGGCGCCAAAGTACTCAAAATCGAAGGCATGCCGGTCGACGAAGCGCTGCAAACCATTCGGCCTTTGGTCCCGGTCGAGAACGAGCAGTATTTGAAGGCCCATGGGCTGTCTTATCTTTGCATTCCAGAAGCCCTGCACGCCCAACGTGTCACGAGCGAGCTTAAGAATTCGGTGACGCTAACCTTGGAACGAGACGGAAAGCATTTCGACAAAACGTTCACGGCGATTTCATCGCATCGATCGCGGCACCAATACGGATTCATCCCCCAAGGCGAAGCCTGGCTGGATGCCCGCGACAGTTCCCAGACGCCGTTCTACTTGAAGGATTTGGACAAAACCTATTACTTCGAGTATCTGCCCGAGCAAAAGACGGTCTACGTTCGGCACAGCCAAATCCTGGACGATCCGAACGAACCGATTCCAGCGTTTTACGAGCGGTTGTTTGACTTCATTGACAAGAACGAAGTCGACCGTTTGGTGCTCGACGTTCGATTGAACGGCGGCGGGAACAATTACAAAAACAAGCCGATTGTCACGGGCATCGTGCGCTGCGAAAAAATCAATCAACCGGGCAAACTGTTTGTCATCATCGGCCGACGCACGTTTTCGGCCTGCCAGAACCTAGTCAACGAATTGGACAACTATACCAACGCGATTTTTGTCGGCGAGCCGACGAGTGAGAACATCAATTTCTATGGCGACAACCGCCGCGTGGACTTGCCCCATAGCAAGATCCCCGTATTTCTTTCGTTTGCTTGGTGGCAGGACAAACCGCAATGGGAAAACGGTCCATGGTTGGCGCCGGATATCGCCGTCGACATGAGTTTTGACGACTTTCGCAACAACCGCGACCCCGTGCTCGATGCTGCATTGAGCGTCTCCAGCGAAGGGGCGCTGGCCGACCCGATGGGGCATTTGCGCGAATTGTTTGAGGCGCAAAAGCTTGAGCTTGTGCGGAGCGAGGCGGCGACGATGGTCAAAGACGCGCGGTACAAGTTCGTCGACTTCGAACGCCAATTGAACGACGCTGGTTATAATCTCGTGCGCGACCAAAAGGCGAAGGAAGCACTCTATGTATTTCAACTCAATACGGAACTCTTCCCGAATTCCGCCAACGTCTGGGACAGCTTGGCCGAATGGCATTGGAAATCGAACGACAAGGAAAAAGCGATCCAGTACTACCAAAAGGCACTTGAACTTGACCCCGATGGAGTCACCGGTTTTAACGCCAAAAATATGTTGAGACAGATCAATGAGGCGAAATAATCCTGGGCCACGTGGCAATACCCGTATCATGAGTTCGTTCCATCAGCCGCAACGCCCTAGCGTCCGGTTTTGAATTGTTGATCAAAGAGAAAACCGGTGGCTAGCGCCCAACGGTTGATAATGAGAAGGAGAAAACATGATTTCTCGCCGCAGTTTGCTTTCCAGTATGGGATTCGTTGCTTCGCTCTCGTGGTTGCCGAAATTATCGGGGGTGATGTCGCAAGAAAAACCGCTCGTCCCCGATTCGTTTCCACAAACCAT
>JANMEB010000138.1:0-1103 GCA_031376585.1 Planctomycetota bacterium
GACAATCAAGACCAGTGCTTCGAATGAAATCACCCGGCGTCCGGTCACGGATGGCTTCGGCACCCCGGGGATCGTCGGATCCCCTGATGCGAAGTATGTCTACGCGCGCGCGGCCGATTCGATCCGGTTTTGGCCGCTGGCCGATTATCCCGGCACGATCCCGACATCGCCGATTTCAACGAGGCCAGCTCAGCCTCCACCATCGCGTCTAGGACACGTTCGGGCGGTTGGAAAGCGAAACCAATTCGGCTGTCCCAAATGACTTATCTGAATCGCGCGGAGGTGGAACGGACTTGGAATTCTGACGAGGCAGGACTTCTGTCGCGGACTCGACTGGCACCGTCGCCTCCGGGCGCATTGCACTTGGGCAGTGCACGCACGTTTTGATTCAAGTGGGCTTTGGCTCGCCAAAAATGCTAGAAAATCGTTCTGGGAGAGGAAACAGGGCATGTGAGGTTTTGCGGCAAACTTCCGAAAGACTTCTATTAGCGAGTTTTGCTCTCACCCACGGGGATGAGACGAACGCGTTAAATAGGTTGTCACACGCGATCCCAATCGCAGAATACGGACCCGCACGAATCCGCCGGAATTAATCAGCTCGAATTATTTCGGCAAGGGAAGGATGATGATGGCATTCTCGGCGAAGGTGGCTTCGTGCACTTTGCCGTTGATTCGATATTGAATTTTCAAATGCTTGGGGGTTCCAGAAGCAGGGTCTCCGCCAAAGGCTTCGTTGTAACTGGTTGCGGGGAGCGCAATGAGTCGATTGTCGGATGCTCCTTTGCGCAAAATCTCGGTCACGTCTTTCTGCGTGGCACCAGCGCCGTATTCGGCCTTTGTGATTTCGAGCGTGACCTTTTCCAATCCGAGCTTGGACAAAAGTGCTCGGACCTCTTCCGTTTGACCTCCCAGTTTTTGAGCGATTTCAAGGGCCGCCTGGGTGGCGTCTTCCTTTAACTCTGGATTCTGAATGGCTTTAATCGCAAGAGCCAACATTTCCGGGTTTGGATATCGCTTGAGGATTTCCAAAACCAACTTTTGTTCGGCGGGTTGCCGAGAGGCAGCGAATGCCTTCTGACACATCTCCACTCGCTGCGGGTCGG
>JANMEB010000719.1:0-2909 GCA_031376585.1 Planctomycetota bacterium
GGCACTCGCCGTGCTGTGCGCTGCGCGCGCGGCCGCTGCGACTTCGGCAACCGTCAATCCATACAGCGCCAGTTGGTCCTGCTTTACGTTCACTTGGTACTCTGGTAATTCACCCCCGATCGCCGACACCTGGGCAACGCCAGGAACCGCAAGCAATTTGTTTCGTAAGTCAAACTCGGCGTAGGCTCTCAGATCCAAATCATTCACCGAGCCATCGGGTGACGAGACTGCCAGCAGCATGATCTCGCCCGTGATGGAAGTGATGGGCGTAATCTCAGCGTGGGAGTCCTCCGGCAGCGAATCGCGCACGCCAGCCAATCGCTCGCCTACCAGTTGTCGCGCTCGGTAGATATCCGTTCCCCAGTCGAATTCAACCCACACCAACGAGAGCGAAATCGCCGAAGCGCTTCGAACACGCCTCACGCCCGGCAATCCGTTGACCGATGTTTCGACAGGAAATGTGACGTATTGCTCGACTTCGTCGGCGGCCAATCCTCCCGCTTCGGTCAACACCACGACTGTCGGCGCGTTGAGTTCTGGGAAAACGTCTACCGGCATGGTCGGTAGTTTGACGACCGTGTACACCAACACGATTCCGGCAAGTAGCAACACCAGAGTTGATTGTTTGAGCGAGAATGAGATTAAATGTTTGAGCATCGTGCGACCTTACTCTTTCCCTTCATGGAATGTTCCGTCGGGATGAAAGTGGCCGCCTTTGGTGATCGAACCGCTGGTCGCAACCATGAGCTGATAGACCCCGTCGAGCACAACTTCGTCACCTTCCGCCACGCCGCTATTGATCACGATCCAACGACCATCATTCAACCCCAAATCCGCATCCATCCGAATCGCCTTGTTAGGATCTTTCGGATCGCGGCGGAAAATGATGGCCTGCGTTCCGTCCTTGGCAACGCTGGAGAGGGGAATGGCCAATTCAGCCGAACCAGCTCCGCCGATCACTATTTCTAGAAATGCCGACACGCCGGCACGTGCCCATGTCGGTGAGGCAAGGGCCTCGTGTTGTGGATTGGGAATCATTGTGAGTTGAATCGTCCGTCGTTCGGAATCGGCGGTTGGCGCCACGATGAGTGTCCCTTGGATCTCGGCTGACGAATCGAGCGACCCTCCCTGCGGAGCAACGACCGTTACCATCATGCCGCTCGCCAAATTCCCCATATCGCTTTGCAGTCCATTGGCCCGGAAGCAAACCTGCTCGGGCTGGACCGTCGTCAACACAGGCTTGTTCTCATCCACATACGATCCGCTGATCGCGGCGATGGATTCCACAACGCCAGGCGACAGTGCGACTACCTCAATTTGTGAAATGGTCTGCCAGTGCGGAACGGAATCATGCGTGTCGACCAATACCGAAGACGGAAGGCCGGAGAAAGAGGCTGCGGAGGCAATGAGAATCGACATTCGTGCCTGGGCGGCATCGAGCTGCGCCTTAATCTCATTTTGCTTGACAATCAGTTCAGCTTGTTTTTCTAGGCTTCCCGCAAGTTCTGTTTTTGCGGCAGCCAAGAATCCCTTGGCTTCCGCCATATCCGAACCACGAATCGTGCCATTGGACTGAAGTCCCACGAGGGTCGCGACTCGTTCCTCCCACAATTTGACGGCGGACTGATTAGCCACAAGGCGGACTTCAAGGGCGTCCATCAAGGGACCAATGCTCTGCGTTCCCGCCTCGGCAAGACGAAGTTGGGCTGTGGCCTCGGTCAGTTCTCCTTGCAGTTCACGCCACCTTGGCGAATCGAGCCGAAATAGCGGCGTACCCGAATCCACCTGTTGAAATTGCTGCACTAACAACTCAATTTTGCCTGCGACAGGCACGCGATACTCGCGCCGTGCCGTCGGCAACAATTCAAATCTGCCCGGCACGCGCAACGTACGAGATACGCCGCGCTTCTCAACACTTGCGAACGTGATGCCAAGGTTTTGTCGAACGGAAGCGTTGATGTCCACGCGATTGGTCGGAGGCGCTTGTGGTATCGCTTCAATTTTGGTGAGCACCGGTGAGTCGGATTGTCGTTGGCAGCCAATCGACAAAGCGAAGAGCGCGAAAAGAGTGATCGAAAAGATCAGATAATGATTGCCCAGCGGACAATAATTCCGTCGACGCGCGCGACGCACCAGCGGGCAAGGGCGCCGAGATACTGCTTGGAGCCATTTGTTTTTTGCCAAACTGAATGACAGGCTGTGCTTCCACTTGAAAATAGACATGCCAATAACCGAATGTGGTTGAATGCTTGAACATGGTCACAAGGGGCAAATATTAGCGCCGAATAATCGCTAGATTGCCCAAGAAACTGAGCGATGAGCGCAGCAGATCAAATGCGGAGAGTCCGCAGAGCTATGTAAAGCTTGGGCGAAGACGCGCGCAGATTTGACGTCCCAAATCGCCCCCTTATTGCGTCACCATAAAAAGCGGCGATAGGTTGCGACGCTATCGCACCCGCATCCAATCCAACAGGATGTGACTTCACCTTAACGCAAAGCATCGATCCGGTTGCACTTGGAAACCAAACCGCATCCGAATCGTGATTTTTTCCTGGTGCCGTAACCGCGCCTAGACCATCATCGGCATTGGGCGATTGCCTTAACTCGTCTTCATGGTGATGTGCGGTTGTACCATGACCATGAGTGTGCGACGCATCCCCGACGTGAACATGCGGAACAGCGTTGTGTGCAACATGCTGCGCTGGCGTGTAATTTGCATGCACATGCGAAACGGGTACCACAAGGCGGCCGATAAGCCCCAAGAGCACGAGTATCGTAACACCGCCACGAGTCATCATTGACCTCTTAAACCTGAAATTGCGTTTCATCCAATATAGGTCACAAACATCGAACGGTCAACGAATACTCTCGATTGGGTTATCGCCGCTTCGCTATCCCGTGATCGATCC
>JANMEB010000144.1:0-22784 GCA_031376585.1 Planctomycetota bacterium
CAGTAGAACTGTAGATTTTGCGACGACAATTGACCGACAGCGAAACCCCGCAGGAAATACAATTGGTCGGCACCCTGGTACGGTGTCCGATCCGGTAACTGAATGAGGATTGATCGATGGAATTGAGTGTGTTCCTTCTCGTCAGGCACAGCGCGAATTCGTTCACCTAGCGTTACGATCGGGTCTGATTCTAAGTCGCCGCCTAGATGAGAACTAAATGTGACAACACGAACTGCCGATTCATTGACACGCCAACTATCGGAAGAGGGCGTGTCCGTGCAGGATACAGAAAGAGATACAACCAACAAGAATAACGCCGAGAGTTTTACCGAGCGTTTGGTCATAACGGCGATCCGGAATTGTTAAACCAATAGTCTAAGTCGGATAACGCCCGCATTCACCCAGCCCGCGAGTGAATGATTCTATTTCAAAACGAACGCAAGGCGGGCTTGGGTGCAATGCGTTGTTATCTGATGGTGTCGGCAAGTTGGTGTAACGCGCACGAGCGCATCAATAGCTATTATTGCGGAAGCAGAATCGACTTGAGTGACGTGTTGCCATCGTGCCCATTCACAATCAACAGCTGATTTTCAACCGCGTCATATTCTAAGCAAACGGGATGTCCACCGACGTTGGCCTCAAACACTTTTTGGCAATCGCTGGAACGCCAAATCAACAGCCGTTCATCCCATGTCGTCGTGCCAATGTATTCACCATTCGACGAAAGAGCATAGTTTTGGTTTAGCGGATTTGAAACGAGCAACCAGGGAACACCCTTGCGACTAAAGAAAAGCCCCGATGGCGGACCGACCTTGGACGAGGGTACGTCCCATAATTTATCGTGCCACGATGGCACAAAGTCGTTTGGATCAAACTGGAAGATCGTGTTCCCGTCCAAGTCTCGAACAAAATTGTCGGGGCCGGGATAAGTCGGTTCGATCCACACATGCGTTCCCAAGCGGTCGAATCTGATGGTCCGAATGTTGTATTCGTAATCAAACGTATGAATCACTTTATGGTTAAGCGTGTCAATAAAATACAATTCGGCGTGTGAACCATTTGCAGGGTAGGCATACGCAACCAGTATCTGTCCCTGCGGTGAAACCACGGCGTCGGACCACCATGAACCTTGTTTGGGACATTCGTAGGTGTGAATCAGCTTTTTTTCAGAGATATTCCATTGAAAAAGTTTTGTGTTTTCGTCCGGATGCGATACATACAGTTCTCTTGTCGGACTCGAAAACTCGCAAACATTCACGCCGTCGTGAATCAAATCTAGCGCGTCGCGCATGACAAATGTAAAACTGCCTCGATCATCAGTTGGTGAACTACAGCCGAGTGCAAAAGCAGTCGAGGCCATTAGAAAGATTAGCAATTGCAATCGCGAAGTCGCGCGCTTGACGCTGGCGAAAAAGTGTCGGCTGTCCATAGTCAACGTTTACGCAATCAGGTAACAAGATGTATACCGACGGCGAGGTAATTGCTGGCGGCTTTACAAGGCGGTTGCATTCTGGAGAAATTGAAAAGTGTTGTCAATACGCTGGGAAAATGACTTTTTTCGACCGCGTTATACAGAATCGGAACGGAATTATACGGAAAGTCATTATGCAGAAACAAAATTTTTTGGGGTGTGCGGAAAAACCGAAATTGATCGACTTGGTAAGGCACAAAACTCGCGTATTGCATTTGGCCAAAACGACCGAGAAGGCTTATGTCATTTGCGCGGGTTCGACGGGGTCAGGCACAAATTTCGGCTAACACGTTCCATCTCAAAGCTTGGCAATCGACGCCGAAAATTGAGCCAGACCCCAACCCATCAAATGGCGATTGCGTCTATCCCGCCAATTTTTGCGCGACACACGTCAACCGGTTTTGGCTTCACTGGCGGTTGATCGACTCGCGTCGGCGAGAAAGTCGCAAAAGGGACTTGCATCGTTTTGCTGAATAGCGGCGGGGAATTTTTCTCTCGGCCACAGTAACACCGTAGAAACAAGAGTGAGAGTCAGCGGGCAAACACGCGGCATCCTTCCACTCTCAACACTGAAAAAAGAATCAGTGGGCTAATCCGCCGCGGCGGACTCGCCAATTCGACGCTCGCGTCCTCTCAACTCTCAACTCTCAACTCTCAACTTTCTCACTCATGCCGCAAGGCTTCGATGGGGTTGAGACTGGCGGCGCGGATGGCGGGGTAGAGCCCAAATGCAATTCCGATTCCCACGGCGATGATAAATGCTAGTGGGATCGACATGGGCACAATGATGGGGACGGTATCTCGCACGGATTCAGGAATGGTCGCCATCACGTGCGGCAACATGCGGCCAATTAAATCGCGTAACCAAGTCACTGCCAATGGACACAACAGACCACCGACGACGCCAAAGCTACCGCCTACCACCGACAGAACGACCGTCTCGATCAAGAACTGGCGGACGATATCGATTCGTTTTGCACCCAGCGCGCGACGAATGCCGATTTCGCGAGTTCGCTCCGTCACGGTCGCCAACATGATATTCATAATGCCGATTCCGCCGACGACGAGCGAGACGGCGGCCATGAGTGCCATAAACGCCATGAACATGAGTCGCGTCGATTCGGCTTGTCGCAAAAGTTGCAGCGGAACGATGATCGCGTAATCTTCGTCTTCGTGCCGGTCTTCCATGCGCTGCCGGATTAGCTCTCCCGTGGGAACAACTTGGTTTCGTTCGCGAACGTGAAACGTAAGTTGACTGATTTCGACGACTTCGCTTTTGCGCGCCCCGCTGCTTCGTTCAAACGTCCAGTCGCCGATCCGGCTCCAAAAAGTCGTGAGCGGAATGTACACGTCATCAGAAAAGTCTTGAGCTTCGAGCGAGCCGCCGGTAGCGCCCATCGCTTCGCGCTTCTTCATGATTCCAACAATTTGGTAAGGGGTCTCGCGCAAGCGAACGATCTTGCCCAGGGCCGGTTCGGTCGGAAAAAGTTTTTTGGACAACTGGAAAGAAATCACGCAAACATTTTCCCGACTGTCCAGATCCGTTTGTCGGATAAAACGGCTGCCATCGTCTTGTGGCTCCATCTGCATGACTTGGGAGTACTCGGGCGTGCAACCGATCAGATGCGCGACGAACTCGTAGTTTCCGTAATACAGTTCGCGATGCGCGTCGCGAATCTTCAGGACTTTGTCGATCGTCGGAATGTCGCAGAGCGCTTCGGCGTCTTCGCGGGTCAGCCCGTAAACGGCCATCGAACTAGTATCGACGTCCCCTTCGCGAATCGGTTTGACGCTGCGAACGATGATGTTGTTGGTTCCCAATTCCTCGATTTGGCGTTGGACTCGCTGGCTGATTCCTTCGCCGATGGCCAGCAACCAAATCACGCTCGCGATCCCGATGAAGATACCTAAGATCGTCAGCAGCGAGCGCAGCGGATGGAGCGCCAAGCTTTTGATGCCCAAGCGCCAGATCGACGAACGAAGCAATTGCATGAGTCTGCCGTGTGCTTTCAAGTAGCCGCGTGTCGATTTAAGTGAGCTGGAACAAATTGCGGAAATGCTTGCCGCTCAACCTAACCCTCTCCCCTAAGCGGAGCGAGGGAACAGGAAGTCTTGAGTCTCCACATGCGGCGGAGCGAGGGAACAGGAGGAAGACCTTACGGAGCGACTTTGGGTTTAAGCTTGGGCCAGTATGTTTCTGGGTCGAGGATTACTTTCTCGCCCGGCTCTAAGCCCGATGTGATGACGATGTTTTTGATATTGGCCGGGCCAACGGCTACGCGTCGCACGTCGATCGAGTCCTGATGACTGACCAAAACAAAAAACTGGTCATCGTCTCGAATCAGTGCCGACACGGGGCTTTGCACTGCGTCCGCGATTCGTTCGACGATCATTTCGGCTTTGGCCCGCAAACCGGGTCGGACTGCAGGATTCGATTCGATGATATCGATGAAGACTTGATATTCGACAGGTGCTTGAAACCAGCGCCGGGGCAAAGGGAATGTGGAAACTTGTCGCACCGTGCCCGCAACGACGATCTCACGATCGGTGTCCAAGCGAATAACGACTGCTTGACCCGGGCGAACTTGATTGATTTTGGACTCGCCGACATTCGTTTTGACTTGCAAGTGGCTGGGGTCGGGCATGCGGATGATTTCCTGGCCGTCGCGAATGACCACGCCCTCTTCGATGACGACGCTGACATCGCCGCCGCCGTCCATTTCATTCGCATAAACCACCAACCCATCCACCGGCGCGACGATCCGGCAATGTTCGATTTGCTGCTGAAGTTCCTTGAGACGCAAATGGCTCTGCTCAAGCTTAAATTGGGCCGCTTCGAGATTGGCACGCTGTTTTTCAATTTCGGCGGAGTATTCGGAGACCATCCGGTCACGAGTATATTTCTCAAACAAGGCGAGCTTTTGGGAGGCAAGTGCGAGATCCTTTTCGGCTTTGACAACCGCAAACTTGTCAGCATCCAACTGAGTGTTCGTGATGTAACCTTTGAAATTCAAGCCTTCACTGTACCTGCGATAATCGCCGGCCCGGCGCAACATTTCTTCCGCAAGGGCTTGTTCTGCTTCAAGGGCAGCACGCTCCTGCTCGTAGGTTCCGTTCTCGTACTCGATCAACACCCGCGTCGCGGTATCCAGATCGCTTTGGGCTTGAATGACGTCTGCCTTGTCCGTGGCGCCGGTGATCTTTTGTTCGGCCAAATCATTGAGGAACAGCGAGTCATCGAGCTGAACCAGGAAATCTTCTTTTTTGACTAGGGAACCCTCGGGGATGATGTCCAAGATGGCCGTGCCCGTGCGACCTTCAGATTTGACTTTGCAGCGAATTTCGACGTTCTTGGAACTGTCGACGTCTCCAGCTTCGATGACCGACGAAATAAATTCGCCGCGCGTGATTTCAGCCGTCAATTGGGTGTTGACCGTGACCTTGGTCCCGGTTCGGTCGCGGACGGCTATCGAACCGACGCCGACGCATAGACCTAGGGCCAAACAAATCAGCAACGAAGTCTTGATAAAACCCTGTGTATTCATGGCGACCATCAATGTCAGCATTCAAACGAGATTCGTCCGACCGACCCCAGCCGATTCGATTGCGAGCCAAGTCAGATACGACTATGTATCAGATATTCTATATCAAAGCCTTGGGTCAAAAAACCCTCGCCGCCAGCAATTCGCACGATTCCCGTTACAATACGGACGACCGTGCTACTCGCTGGAAAAACCAACTTTCGCTATCATTCGGCACATGTCAGATGATGAAAAAAGAACGTCGGCCAGCACGGTTCGGGTCTTGTTGGTTGACAACGATCCGGACCACGCACAAGCCATGACGGAGAGCTTGGAGCGGATCGGGCATCAATGCACGATTGCCAATTCGGGCCCCAGCGGTCAGCAACTGATCGCCAAAAACGACTACGACATCGTCGTCACTGACTTGGTGATGAACGATGTGGACGGGATGCAGCTTTTGCGGGAAGCGAAAGAGTCGCTGCCGGAATGCGAAGTCATCATGGTGACGGGGCACGCCTCGATTCCCAAGGCGGTTGAGGCGATGCGCCAAGGCGCATTCAATTTCTTGGAAAAGCCGATCTCGACCAAGAGCTTACAAACGGTCGCGACCAAAGCCGTCGAGTCGATTCGGCTCAAGCAAACCAATCGCGAGCTTCTTGGCCGGCTGGACGAGAAATTCGGTTTCGAAAATCTGATTTACGCCAGCCAAAGCATGGAAGCGGTCGTCGTGCGACTCAAACGGATCGCGCCGACCGACGTCGGTGTCTTGCTCACGGGCGAAACCGGGACCGGCAAAGACGTCATCGCCCAAGCCATCCATCAGAATAGTCCGCGGAAGAAAAAGCCGTTCGTCGCAATCAACACCGGCGCGGTCGCAGAGCACTTGGTGGAAAGCGAACTGTTCGGCCACGTCAAAGGAGCTTTTACCGATGCCATCTCCGACCGGCTTGGCAAATTCGAATACGCCAACGGCGGCACGCTGTTCCTGGACGAAGTCGGCGACATGCCGTTGGCGACACAAATCAAATTGCTGCGTGTGCTGGAGGAGCGAAAAATCACTCGCGTCGGTGACAATCGACCGATCGACGTCAACGTCCGCGTCATCGCAGCGACCAACAAGGACTTGGAAACCGAAATCGCGAGCGGTCGGTTCCGCAATGATCTCTATTTTCGATTGAAGATCGTCACGATCCACTTGGACACGCTGACCCAGCGTCGTGAGGACATCATCCCGCTGGCTGATTTTTTCCGCAAACAAGCCAACAAGAACAACAACCAAAACGTCAAAGGCTTTTCCAAAGAACTGCGCAACTGGATACTGAATTACGCTTGGCCGGGAAACGTGCGGCAACTAAAAAACGTCGTCGAAAGTCTTGTCGTTATGGACATCGACGGAATGTTGGACATGGACGACCTTTCGCCGGATTTACTGGGTTCCGCAGTCCCAGGGGTGCAGCAACCAACAACTGGAGACCCTTCACTTGTGGGCAAGTCACTGCAAGAAATCGAGCGCTGGGCGATTGAACAGACGCTCAAATTGGTCGGCGGAAATCGCGAAGAGACCGCTAACATTCTGGGAATCAGTCAGCGCAATTTGTATCGCAAGCTCAATGAATACAACTTAAGTTAATTTTCACTAGGTCCGCATTTCATGTCTCGTATTCACCGACTGCCGACGAGTGTCGTAAATAAAATCGCTGCAGGCGAAGTTATCGAACGACCCGCCAGTGTCGTCAAGGAGCTGATGGAGAATGCCGTCGACTCTGGAGCGACCCACATCGAAGTGAGCCTCAAAGATGGCGGCTTGGAAATGATTCGCGTCGCCGACAACGGCTGCGGTATTAGCGCCGACGACATGCCCTTGGCAATTGCAGCACACGCCACCAGCAAGATTGCCAATGCGGATGACTTGTTTCGCGTTTCAACATTGGGCTTTCGCGGAGAAGCACTCGCGTCAATCGCGGAGGTCAGCCAATTGAAGCTCCGCAGTCGTACCGGCGACAGCGACGTCGGGCACGAACTACTCATCAACGGTGGACAACTTGAGCCGATGGCTCCATGCGGCTGCCCGATCGGCACCGTGGTCGAAGTCGCCAGTTTGTTTTTCACGACGCCGGTGCGCCAAAAATTCTTGCGCACCATGCAAACCGAAATGGGGCACACGGTTGAAGCCTTCACGCGCATCGCTTTGGCCCATACCCATATTCATATGGTGCTGAGGCACAACGACCGTGTCGTACACGATCTACCGGCGCAAGAGTCGTTGCCAAGTCGGATCGGCAGTTTTTTCGGCGACGACGTGCGACAAGCCTTGATCGCGGTTGGCGGCGACGACAACGGGGTCAAGCTCGATGGGTATGTTGTCGACCCGATCCATTCGCGTTCACACAATCGGCTTCAATATGTTTTTCTCAACGGTCGCCACATTCGCGAGCGATCGTTGCAACATGCTCTGTCCGAAGCGTATCGCGGATTGTTGCTCACGGGTCGCTATCCGATCGCTTTTCTCAATCTGTCGATGCCCGCAGACGCCGTTGACGTCAACGTCCACCCAGCCAAACAAGAAGTACGATTCCTAGACGGCGGCCGCATTTACAGTTTGGTCCTGGGCGCGATTCGCAACAAGTTCTTGACGACGGATCTCACCGCGCGGACGCAAACCGCCGATTCGTCGGCCACTAATTTAGGCAGCTCGTCGCGCGAACCCACCCCAGCCGCCGCTGGTACCGATTGGCGAGGCCCATCCGCGCCACTCGTCGCAACGCACCATCAGCTTTCTGATTATCAACAGCGCGAAATGTCGCTTTCCGACGATCGACGAATCACAGATTGGACCGCCGGTCCGTCGATGCTTGGGCGATCATCTTTGGGTGGGGCCGACAGTTTTCGCCCGTTTCCAGATCAGGCAGTCCAGCGTCGAGTCGATATGCCGGAAGCCGTACTTCCACCGGCGCGTGATCGCGGCCGCGCCCTGCAAGTCCACAACCGGTACTTGATCACCGAATCTGCGGAAGGGATTATTGTCATCGATCAACATGCCTTGCACGAGCGAATCATTTACGAACAGCTTCGTGAAAAAGTTTTGTCGGGCGCATTGGAATCTCAAAAGTTACTTGTGCCCGAACCAGTGCCACTTTCGCCAACCGAATTTGCACTGGTTGCCGAAGCTACAGGGACGCTGGCCCAAATTGGAATTGCGGTCGAGCCGTTTGGCGGAACAACCATGTTGGTTTCGGCTTATCCTGCGATGCTGGCCAATCATAACCCAGCCGAGATGCTGCGGTCGGTTGTTGAACAATTGAACCAAAGTGATTCGAAATTGGAGCGGCGGGATGTCCTGGACGAATTGCTGCACATGATTTCCTGCAAAGCGGCCGTCAAAGCGGGCGACCGACTCACCCCAGCCGAAGTCGACGCCCTGATTGAGCATCGAACTTTGTGCCAAGACGCCCACCATTGCCCGCACGGTCGGCCCACTTCATTGGTCTTTTCACGCGAGGAATTGGACCGCCGTTTCAAACGGACGTGACGCTTCTACTGCCAAACTTCAACCGTATTCGCCAAATTTTTCTTGCGAACCGGCAGATTTTGGATTCAAAGAATTTGCTGTCTGGGCCAAAATCAAAGATAATCCAAACGATCACAGTTGTACTTGTCACCATTCTTTTAAGTCCTTTCTGCTGTCTTCTATGATTTGTGTAAGCATCGGTCGCGGCCGACACCGCATGATGAAAGCCGAACACAAACATCTTGTTGAACAAGGTGTGCAGCTTGTTGAATTGCGGCTGGACTACATTCGCAACAGCGTGAACCTGCGACGTTTGTTGGATGATCGGCCGTGTGAAGTCATTGCAACCTGCCGTCGCCCAAACGAAGGCGGCAAATGGGAAGGATCGGAACAAGATCGGCAAGTCTTGCTGCGAACGGCGATTGCCGACGGCGTCGACTATATCGATTTGGAAACCGACATCGCCGACGCCATTCCACGATATGGTGCGACCAAACGGATCATTAGTTATCACAACTTTCGCGAGACGCCGGGCAACATCGAGGACATCCATCACCGGGCCACCAAGCTCGACCCAGACATCATCAAGATCATCACGATGGCCAATCATCCGAATGACAACATTCGGGTCCTCAAGCTGTGTCGAGCCAGCTCGGTTCCCACGGTCGCGTTTTGCATGGGTGAAATTGGATTGCCCTCACGTGTACTCTGCGGCAAGTTCGGTTCTCCGCTCACCTATGCGACTTTTCACCACGGTCGACAGTTCGCGCCAGGACAATTGAGCATCAGCCAAATGCGCGACGACTATCAATACGAATCGATCGGCCCCAACACGAAAGTCCTTGGCATCGTGGCGGACCCGGTCGCCCACAGTTTGAGCCCGCGCATTCATAATGCGCTGATACGCCATGCCAAATTAGACATGATCTATCTACCATTTCGGGTACCGGCTGAAACGCTTTCGGCATTCATGGAGCGTTGCACCGAGCTTGGTGTGTGTGGGTTGAGTATTAGCTTGCCGCACAAGGAGCGAGTCCTTAAAAATTTGACCTCGCTGGACGAAAATGTAGTTGGCATTCGCGCGGCCAACACCGTCGTCTTCCGTGAACGCGAGGTCTTTGGTTACAACACGGACTACGCTGCGGCGATGGCCAGTTTGCAACAGATCGTGCCGATGGCGGATGAGAAATATTTCTTCAAAGGATATTCTGCATTGGTTTTAGGAGCGGGCGGAGCGGCAAAGGCAGTGGCTTTTGGGCTCAAGCGGCTGGGAGCCACAGTTCTGATCTGCGCACGCGATTATCGCAAAGGAGAATCGCTCGCATCGACTTTGGGTTGCAAGTTCGCCGATTGGCCCGTTCGGCAAAACGCCGATTACAACATTTTGGTCAATGCCACGTCGGTCGGTATGCACCCCAACTTAAACGAAACGCCCTACGAAGCCGCTTGGTTCCGCCGCGGGACTTTTGTCTTTGACGTGGTTTACAATCCTGAGCAGACGTTGTTTATCAAACTCGCGCGGCATGCCGGCTGCGAAACGGTAACTGGCGTCGACATGTTCGTCCGCCAGGCCGCCAAACAGTTCGAGCTTTTCACCGGACTGACCGCCGACGAAAAAGTGATCCGCGACGAAGTCGCCCGCGCCATTAGCGCCGCAAGGTATTAGATTCATTAATTGCCCAGTTTCTCGTCCAGCGCGACTTCGTGCCTCCGCGTACGACAAGCCTTTTCGCCGGTTACGGACGCTTTTTGTCGAGGTATAATCGTTCCGTCGGAAACTCGACGAGTGAATCATCCGTAATCGGCGCGAATCCTCATTTCAGAATCGACAAGCGATGTTTCAAATGTTAACTCGCGCGATCCAACAAACTAGCCTTACGATTCGATGCTCCACTGTTTTTTTTATCGCGTTTCTTTCATCGGCACGCGGACAAGAAATTACCGGCGGCTTTGAGCCTCGCGCGGCACAATTACTAGCCGAAAAGTGCTTCAGTTGCCACGCTCACGAGGAACCCGAAGCCGGCCTCGACTTGAAACACTTCGAATCGATAAAGGCCATTCGTGACGAGTCGCAAATCTGGAGCAAAGTTCTGCGTCGCGTGACCAACGGTTCAATGCCCCCCGAGGACGCGCCTAATCTCAGCGACGACGAACGAGCGTTTCTTGGTAAGTGGATCGACGGTGCCCTACACGATATCAATTGCACCGACGCGGCGTTTCCAGGACACCTGACGATTCGCCGTCTCAATCGTTTGGAATATCAAAATTCCGTTCGCGATCTCTTGTTGTTCGACTACGCGCCGGCGGCATCATTTCCCGGCGACGATTCCGGCTACGGGTTCGATAATATCGGTGACGTGCTCAGCCTGCCTCCGGTGTTGATGGAAAAATACTTGGACGCCGCTGAGAAAATCAGCCGAGAAGTAATCCAAGCACCAGAAGACCGCGTCCCGGAAGAAACGTTGCTGGAAATCAATCATTGGAAGTTAAAAGGGGGGATCAACACCAATAGCGGTTCGCTGACGTTTTACTCAAACGGTGAAGCCGCTTACGCGATTACCAACGAGACAACGGACGATGCAATGGTCCGAATCAAGGCAGTCGGCGAACAGGCGGGCGACGAACCGGTGAAAATGACTGTCTTATTGGACAAGCGAAAACTTGGTCAATACAAGCTCACGAATCACGAGCAATACGAAACGCATGACGTCAATCTCCGCCTGCCCAAAGGCTTGCACACGCTTCGAATCACGTTCGATAACGACTTTTATGACGAGCATGCTACCGACAAGAAAAACCGCGATCGAAATTTGATCGTGCAAAGCGTTACGCTGCTGCGAACAGGAAATTCTGGCCGAACGCCTTCGGAAATGCACAAAAATTTCTTGTTCGAATATCCACGAAAGCCAGAAGACGAAGAGGCCATAGCCAAAAAACTATTATCGGTTTGGACAAGCCGATTTTTTCGGCGACCCAATAGCGATGGCGAAGTCGATCGACTCCTCAAAATCTTCACGGAAGCTCGCGCAGGCGGCGATTCTTTCGAGCGCGGCATGCAATACGCTTTGCAAGCGATTTTGGTCTCCCCGAAATTCATATACAAAGTCGAACGGCCCGCCCCAGCCGACGGCACGCCACGAGATTTAACGTCGTTTGAACTTGCGACGAACCTATCGTATTTCCTGTGGTCCACGACGCCCGATGCTGAACTTTTGCAGTCCGCCTTGAAAAAAGATTTGCACAACAATGACGTTTTGCGCACCGAAGTCAATCGAATGTTGTCGTTGTCCAAGTCCGATCAGCTTGTCGAAAATTTTGCAGTGCAATGGTTGCAACTACGGCCGCTGGCGACGATTCTGCCTGACCCCGCTCGTTTTCCAGGTGTCGATCAACAATTACTTAGCGACATGCGGCGGGAAACTGAACTTTTCTGCCGCGAGATCATGCGCCGCGATCAAAGCATCCTGCAATTGCTGACTGCCGATTTTACTTTTGTGAATCGACGACTTGCCGAACACTACGGGTTACACGACAAGCCGAACGACAACGAGACTTTTTTGCGTGTGAACCTCGCGGGAACTGAGCGCAGTGGTTTGCTAACACAAGGAAGTATCTTGACCGTCACCAGTAACCCCACAAGAACCAGTCCGGTCAAGCGCGGCAAGTGGATCTTGGAAAATTTGCTGGGAGAACCGCCGCCCCCTCCCCTGCCCGATGTGATGCCGCTTGAACAACAGGAACTCACCGGTTCGCTTCGCCAGCAAATGGAGCAGCATCGTCGCGACCCGAGCTGCGCTCAATGTCACGATTTGATGGACCCGCTGGGATTTGCCTTGGAGAATTTCGATGCCGTCGGGCGATGGCGGACCAAGGATGACGGAATCGACGTCGATACGTCAGGCAAATTGCCGTCGGGCGAGGTTTTTACAGGTGCCGCTGAACTTCGTAATGTCCTGCTTGAGAAAAAGAAGAAAGAATTTGTGCGCTGCGTGACTGAGAAAATGATGATCTATGCTTTGGGCCGGGGCTTACGTTATGAAGATCAATGCGCCGTAAACGAAATTACTCGCCGACTAGAAGCCAATGACTATCGTTTTTCGGAATTAATTTTCGGAATCGTTGAGAGTTCACCGTTTCGCAAACGCCAGTTGAAAGTAGAGAAGTAAACCATGATTCGAAATATCATTTCGCGTAGAACGATGCTGCGTGGATTGGGTGCGGCGATCTCGCTCCCCTGGCTTGAGGCCATGTCGCCAAGCCGATTGGCCTTTGGAATGCCATGTGCATCGGGCGTTTCTGGAGTTTCCGTTCCGCCGGTTCGCATGGCTTTCTTATATGTACCCAACGGAATTCACATGCCCGACTGGACTCCACAAACTCTTGGGACGGAATATGAGTTGCCACCAATCTTGAACGAATTTGGGAAATTCAAAAGCGATTTCAATGTCTTGAGTGGGCTGACTCTCAACGGTGCGCGTGCGCTAGGCGATGGCGGCGGCGATCACGCGCGCAGCGTGGCCGCATTTTTGACGGGAAGTCATCCGCGCAAGACCGACGGCGCGGATATCTTGAACGGCATCAGTGTCGATCAACTTGCCGCCGACAGGATCGGGCGCGCGACACGCTTGGCGTCATTAGAGCTGGGTACCGAATCCAGCTCGCAATCGGGCCAATGCGATTCGGGATATAGCTGTGCTTATGTTTCCAATTTGTCGTGGCGGACGCCAACCAGCCCCGTGGCAAAAGAAGTCGATCCGGCGATGGCTTTTGATCGCTTGTTTTCTGGAACGGATACGTCGTTGACGCCTGCCGAACGTGAACGGCGCAATCGCATTCGCAAAAGCATTCTAGATCATGTGGCCGAGGAAGCCCGTTCACTGCATCGTGCCCTGGGTGCAAACGACAAGCGAAAACTCGACGAATACTTGCACGGCGTTCGGGAAATCGAACAGCGCATTATTCAAGCCGACAAGCTGCGCCATGACGACTCAGTAACCAAGGACTTGGCGCGCCCCGAAGGTGTTCCCCGCGAGTACAGCGAGCATGTCAAGCTTCTTTTGGACATGCTGGTCCTGGCTTTTCAAACTGACTCGACTCGCATCTCGACGTTCATGTTTGCCAACGCCGGCAGCAATCGGAGCTATCAAGAGATCGACATCGCCGAAGGCCATCACGAATTGTCCCATCACGGCAACAGTGCAAAGAAACAGGAACGCATCTCGCAGATCAATCGGCATCACGCCCGGCTGTTCAGCTATTTTCTGGACAAGATGAAATCGATCCGCGAAGGAGACGGAACGCTGCTGGACCATTCGATGATTGTCTACGGTTGCGGGATCAGTGACGGAAATCAGCACAACCACGATGACTTGCCGATTATTCTGGCTGGTCGTGGCGGCGGTTCGATCACAACGGGTCGGCATTTGAAATTCGACAACGAAACTCCGCTAACTAATTTGTACGTTGCCATGCTGAATCGGATGGGAATCCCCGAAAAACAATTCGGCGACAGCACGGGCGCACTGACTGGCATCGAATAACTATCGCGGAAATCTCGCGCGCTCTCGTTTGACAGGACAAGTGGGTTAACAGCTCGGATGAACCGTCGCGGGCCTATGACTGAAGGCCGCTTGGTCTATAGGGCAAGCTACGTCGTGCGCAATTCCCGCCGACGATAAACGACCAATCCCGCCAAACCCAGTACGGCACAGAACGCATGTCGTCATCGAGTCTACCGTCAATTTGGCCTGATCCGTTCAAATGGCTGGGTTCGAACGGAAAAAGGCGGCGAGTGGAACAAAGCCCTCGAAAATCTCAGGATTTGGGGAACGCGATTGATTGTGATAGAATTTAGGTTCGCGAAACTGGAAAACTAGGAGATTGCAAGCGCCTAGCACTTGCCCTCGGCAACTTTCACGAAAGTCTCAATATGACGTGCAAATCAATGTTGCCTACCCTATCCTTGGTTGTGATTATTGCATTATTGGGCTGCGCGAAAAAGGTTAAAAACGCCGGGCCTACCGCCGGAATGCAGAAGCCGCCGACCGTCGAAGGCCACGGCTCGCCGGAAGCGGCCCTACGTCAATTCCTGCGGGCGCGATTGACAAGAAATGCCGATGCACTCAAAGAGGTTTTGCTGCAACAAGAGTATTTGGATCGCATGGTGCAAGGCGGTCCCGCGGGGAAAGAGGAAATTGCAATGATCGAGCGTGACCCGATTCAGCCCGAAATCCGTTCATTCAAAGTTGGCCACAAAATGAATCTAGCCGGAGGTCGCTCGTTTGAGCTTACGGAATCACATGTCAATGAAAACCGCCGACAATTGGCGATCGGAAATGATCCATTTCCTTTTGATTTGGTTCGAATTGATGGCAAATGGAAAGTCAACATACTGGTGGGCCCCGGAGAACCTCCGCCTGAACAAGCCCCAAAGCCCAAGCCGTTGAAACCTAGTACTCCGAAGCCTGAAGAAAAAACCAAAACATAGCCACCATTCTTTGAAGGCCGCGCAACGCCATGCCATCTGCGGTAATGAAACGTTGAGGACGTGGCAAGAACGGCCAGAAAAACGCAATTCCGCTTAAGAATGCCGAGTTTTCCCAACGAACTTACCTCAGGTCGAAACACGTCGGAAGCAACGGCTCTACATCCATTCCTTATCTTTCAGTTCCCGCGTTTTTGCCTCATCCTGTTCAGCGCGAATGTTATCATCGACTCCGCGATACGCCTTGGCTCGGTAAGAGTAAAATCGCGATTCATTTGGGTCGAGCTTAATCGCCTCCGTAAGATCGGCGATTGCTTTTTCAAACTCGTCTTGTTTCACGTAGGCGTAGCCGCGAATTGCAAACGCTCGCGCGTCTGAGGAATCGAGTTCGATAGATCGGGAAATGTCTCCAATCGCTTGGTCGTACTTTTGCATTCCCAAATGGATCAATGCCCGATTGAAATAGGCTTCGGCAAATCTCGGGTCGAGGCGAATCGCCTCATCCAAATCGATTAACGCTAATTCAAAATTGTTTACTTCGGTGAAATAATTACTACGAACCAAATAGGATTCGGGATTCGAGGGATCAAGACGGATGATTTTCGAGGCATCGATAATGGCGCTCCTAAGATTGCCTTTTTCAAACAACGCTAGGCTGCGATTGAAAAGAGCGTCGGCATTATTGGGGTCCAGTTGAAGCACCTCATCATAATCGGCAATTGCTTTGTCGACGTCACCCATTTTCGCATAGCAAATAGCCCGTTCAAAAAGTCCGGGGCTCTTATCCGCGTCCAGACGGGCATTCTCAGTAAAGTCCTCAATCGCTTTGTGTACCTCGCCTTTTTTTGCTCGATACAGTCCTCGATTGAAATACGACTTCGAAAAACCGGGGTCGATTTGGATGGCTTTTGTACATGCGGCGATTGCTGACTCCAAATCACCTTGCGCATAAGCCGCGTTTCCCGTGCGAACATACTCGATCGCGGCGCGATGGTTTCTCGAGGATTCCGATTCGCACGCCACAAGCAACGAGAGTCCCATCGCGATCGTCGAAAGGTGAGCTGCGAACTTCGTTTTATGGTTCATACTGGCCTGCTCGATTATGAGTATCCAACGCAGATGCGACACGCCCGTCTAGCCATGCATTCGCCGAAGAGCCTGGGCGAACACTGGACAATACGCTTGAATTCATTTTAGGGACATCTGGCTGAAGTTGGCACTATGCTGGGTTGCAATCGCTCATAGTTTAATCGACTCAATTGCAAAGATCATTGCGATTCCTCGCTAGGAAAACCTGCTATCATGACGAGAACTTCGTAGAGTTATGATCGTTGCGCCACCAACCACGCTCCTCAACGACTTGCGTGAACATGCACTTGTATCTCATTGGCCCGCGGGGTTCTGGCAAGTCGACGGTTGCTCGACAAGTGGCACGACGATTGGATCGACCGCTCTGGGCGAACGACGAAGCGATTCAAGTCGCTACCGGCAAGACGATCACAGAACTTTTCCAAACGCGAGGCGAAGCGGGCTTTCGTGAACTGGAATCGGAGTCGCTTGCTAACGCAGCAAACAGTCCCGCCGCTGTCGTAGATTTGGGTGGAGGAGCGGTCTTGCGCGAATCCAATCGGAGCTTGATCCGCGGGACTGGCAAAGCTGTTTGGTTATTCGCGGAAGCCGAGATTCTGTGGCGGCGAATCTGTGACGATCCGCGATCAACGCACACACGACCGCCGCTAAAAGCCCAAAGCGCGGAAACGCTCGCTTCGGACGACTTGGACGAGATTCGCCAACTCGTCCGCGAACGGGAATCGTTTTATGAGGTTTGTGCGGATTACGAGATCGATACCGGATCGTTATCCGTGGACGAAGTCGCACGTCGCATCGTCGCTTGGTTTGATACGGTCGATAAACTGACAAGTCGCTCTCGCCCAATCGCGTGAACGGCACCGCGTCGTTTGAGGATTGGCCGAGCAAAGGTCGCAACCGCAACTGTAACCGCGATGATCGACCTGCTGCTATTTTTGATCGGTTGTTTGGCAGGTGCCCTGGCCAATTGGGCCATCTATCGCTTGGCCCTAATCAACCCACGACCCATCAGCCCTTGGAGCCGACTGAAAGATCCGCAAAGTCACTGGACCGATTTTTTGCCGGTCGTGGGTTGGTGGTTTCAGCGAAGGCTAGCAGAAGACTTCGGTCGCGGATTTTGGCTTCGCCCGCTGCTGATCGAGTTGACCTGTGGACTCGGGTTGCCCGCGCTGCGAACGGGAATAAAGACAGGAATTTTTACAGTCAGCGAAAGTTTTGCTGCGCCCGCGCCGCTGCCAATGCAACTCTGGATTTGGCTCGCTTTTTATTACTTGTTATTGATCCTATTGATCGCTGCGACGTTCATTGACTTTGACGAAAAGACGATTCCAGATGAAATCACTTTGACCGGCACGCTCATCGCGTTGGCGGTCGCTTATTTCGTGCCAGAGTCGCGATTGCCGGATGTGACTTTGTCGAATCCTGGCCTGCAAGTTAATTCATTGAATTTCGCCAGCCCTTACGATTTGACGAATTGGCATCGCACCGGATGGGGATTTGCCGCGTGCATTGCGATCGCAGTCGTTTGGATGTTTGCGATTGCGCCCAAGCGGATCACTTGGCGCTATGGAATTTCGCGCGGCTGCAAACTGCTTTGGGCCAGCATCATTCGCCCACGGCGCAAGTCGACGGCCGGGGTTGCGGCACAGCGCAAGATGTTTGGCTTTACGAAACTCTTAGCAGGATTGTTGGTGGTTCTCGTCGGGCTTGTCGCGCTGGCTTGGTATGGCGGTGGCGTTGCGTGGGATAATTTGTTTGGCGCTGTGATGGGCTTGGCGTTTGGCGGCGGGCTCGTTTGGGGCGTGCGGATCGTCGCGGGAAGTTCCCTTGGCAAAGAAGCGATGGGGTTCGGCGATGTGACGCTCATGGCGATGATTGGCGCGTGGCTTGGTTGGCAACCGGCGCTCCTCGTATTTGCAATCGCTCCGTTTGCAGCGCTATTCATCGCAGTCGCGCAGTTGCTCATTTTGCGGCACACTGAGATTGCATTCGGACCGTATTTGAGTCTGGGCGCTTTAATCGTCTTGGTTTTCTGGGGTTCGATTTGGCACGATTGGGCCAAACACGGAATCTTCGCATTGGGTCCGATTTTGCTGGCCATTACGTTGGTTTGCTTGGTGCTGATGGGGGCCATGCTGAGCGGTTGGCGATTTATCAAGGATCGTTGGTTTGGTGCCGAAGAGTGATATCAGCCCGGCAAACTTGCGCGGGGAAAGAAAACATCATGCCCAAGTTATTTGAATCGGTTTTCGATTTAGAATCCGGCCAAGCGGCCATTCGTCGCCGAGCTTATGGCATCATCGAAGTCAACGCGGGCCGATTATCTCGAATCGCCTTTCGTCCGTGGCCCAAGATATTTACTGCAGACGATGTGCTGGTGCGAAGTCAATTTTCGCACCGCTGGCTGGTGCGCGATGCATGTCGCGTTTACTTTAATCAACCGCTTGCCCATCAGCGATATCTTGCGATCAAGTACATCATCTCGAATTTTGGAACGCAGCTCACCACGCTTCGCTGCGCGATGTTGGTGGCCGACGAAGTCGCCCGGATCAAGCGTGTGGATGCCATAGTCTGCCACGTCGCCAGCTCCAATATTTCCGACCGGCTGATGAAGCGTTTGGGATGGGCACGCCATTTGGAGAATTCGCCGCGCCGGCAATTCATCAAACGCTTTTATGGAAAGTATCCGCAGAACTTGTCAAAGGAAGAAACTCGAAACGTCGGTTGGCGCTGCGAAGCGTCGTATTTAGCCAGCTTTCCCAGCGCTGTGCCCTGCCCGTCTCAAGATTCCATTCACGAATCGTTCGAGCGCCGAATGGCTGAAGTTGAAATAGAGTGACGGTTCGATTAATTCCAGTTCGGAAAGCTGCGGCGTCCCATTGGTGTCGTACATTAGATCAATCCGCGCATACAGCACTTGATCCCGGGAGCCGCGCACCGCTTGGTCGACGATTTCACGATCGCCGTCGGTAATCTCCGCATTGGGCCGAACGTTTTCATGCTGCCCCGCAAACCGCGGCCATTTGGTCCAGGCATGAGTGATTTGTCCATCGATCCAAGCGATCGATTTTTCGCCCACCGTTGTGATGCTCTCCATAAACGGTTGCGCCATCATTGCGCGCGTCGGCAATTGAGCGGTCAAAAATTCCACGGCCGCTGGCAAATCGCCGCCGGCGAATGAACGCGTGCAAAACGATGCGGCGGAGACTACAGGCTTGATCACGAATCGGGACCAATTGCGATTGCTACAGATCTCGGCGATCGATTCAGCCGGTTGCCCGGCGTCGAACCACACCGTCTCGACGATCGGCACGCCCTCGTTTTGTAGCTCCAGCAAATACCGCTTGTCTGCATTCCACCGTACGACGGATGCGGAATTAATCAACTGACATTGTCGCGCCGCGGCATCGATCCAATTCAGAAATTGCACCGGCTGATGATAGTAATTCCAAGTGCTGCGCAGCACACACACATCGAAGTTCGACAAGTCCCCAGGGCCGTCCCAAGGAAACGCGTCCACCTCGCAGCCCCTGGCTCGCAGTGCCGCAGCCAGCGGCTCAAAATCCGTATCCGGCTCGGGCAAAACAGCACAACTGGCAAGCGCGATTCGCAATGGGTTTTGTATGATTTCGGTCATGAAGCGATAAAGTCCCCCGGGAAATAGTGCGTGCGTGCGTAGGAGGGTAACATCGTGTTCAGAAATTCGCCCTTGTGAAAGCCCCTACCAGCCCACCGAGGAAAACCCAAAGACCAAGCCACAAAAGCCGCCCGGGTTGCCTCTCAGTACTTGAAGTTTTGATTTCGACTGAAAAGCAAGTCCATTTCAATTCCTATTGGCGTAGGGTGGGTTCATTGTTTGGATTCGGCGCGGCCAAGACGAAATGTCAATTCGGCAGCGCGTTACCAAGGATCGCAGCGTTTTAGAATTCCGATTTCCAATTAGATGCCGCGAGTTAACGAAATTTTGACCAATCGTCAGTTTGCATTGCCGCGTCGCGGAGCAGCTTCAAGGAGTACCAATGGGGTAAACCCGATGGTTAGAGTTGTCGGCCCAGCGTCGCGAGCTGGCACCCGCCTCACATCACACCGTCATCGCCGCGTCCGTTACATTGACCAAAGGCGCATCAATGACTCCTGACCCCTTTGATTCGGTGCGTCGGTATGGGGCGGCCCGGCCGAAAGCTTTGCAAGGTATTGATCGTGGCCACGGCGCGAATTCGTTCCGCTCCTCGCGCAACGACACGCCGCACTAAGGCCGCAAGTACTTCCGGGTCGACGGCAACTCGAGCATTCACGACAACATTTGCCGCTTTGGTCTGGCACGCAGACGGCAATGAAAGAACTGGTTCCGTGAAACTGCTCACCATGTTGGCAACTCCGTAGTAGCCTTCCCAAAGTCCGATAATCTTCAGGTGTGCCGTCTCGGCTTGGATCAACGCTAGATCATCGCGCAAATCGCGCAGGATGTTGAGCAGATATTCGTCGAGCTCAAAACTGGCTTCGGATTGGAGCGTGACTTGACTGTTGAGCCAACCAAGCTCGGCTTCGCCCGCAGCGTAAACATCGTAGTCGACATCCATGACCCGCCGCCCGAAATCGCCGCGCTGATCCAGGTACGCGCAAAACGCGTCGAACCCTTCGCCCGACTTAGCCGACATCCGAACCACCGGCCGCCCAGGAAATTGAGCTTCCAATAATTGTGACAGCTCGCGTACATCGGCCGGGTCGAGTTCATCAATCCGATTCACGACGATGAAATCCGCTTCTTCGATTTGCGTTCGGAATATGTACTCGGCTTGCGGTGAGAATCCCCCTTTGGTGACGCGCTTGAGAATCTTGATCCCATGACTTGGCTTGACGATTACGCCATACGGGGCGATTTCAAAGGGTTGCTCGTAAATCTCTTTCAGCGGTCGGATAACGGTGGCGACCAAGTCCGTGCAACTGCCAACCGGTTCCGCCAAGACGACTTCTGGAAGTTGGTCAGACCCTAACCGTTCGACGGTCTTTGTTAATTCATTGAAGTTGCAACAGAAGCACGATCCAGCGACCTCGCCCACGTCGAATCCTTGCGAACGCAAGATGTTGGTGTCCACCAAATCGGTGGCTTGATCGTTGGTGACAATCACGACTCGCTTGCCCTGGGACTGAAAGCGCCGAGCGAGCCGCGAAACGGTCGTCGTTTTACCCGCACCCAAAAAGCCGCCCACCATTATGAAACGCGGATTGTCTGTCATTACTTGCTCTCACTCGTTTGCAAAGTTTTCCAATCTGTATACGGATATGGCACGGTTCGGTCGGCTCGATATTCATGTACCGTCATCCAAGTAAAGGCTGTCTGCGCTGGATCACCTGGATCCGGTTCAGGCAGCGGCACGCCGTCGGCCTCGATATACGCGGTCCGCACGACGGCCACTCGTTGACTAGCCTCGGGAACCAATTCGTAATCCGTGCCGCGAGTTTGAGCGAACCACGTATTATCGCGAAATCCACCGATCAAGCGCGCTCGGGCTGCTTCGATCAATTTTTTCTTCGCGGCGTCATCGAGTTCCGACGCGTGTTCTATTTGTCCAACCAGCTTTTGCGTTTCTGAGACGTCAAAACTGACCCAGCCGTAGGGCGGCAAGTAGGCTTCGAGCTTGCAGTGGGAGGGAGAATTTTTGGGAAACGGGTTGATCCCGTAAGCAACCAGCGTTGGAACGCCGATCACTCGGCCCATCGCCGCGCAAAAACTGTGGTAATCGCTACAGTGACCCCGCCGCTTGGTCAGTCCATGCTCGGAACTGGCCTGCAATGACGCGTCATGGTGGTCGTATTCAAAATTCGTTTGCACCCAGTTCATCACGCCATCGAGCTTATCCAACGGCGTGCCTTGACCCGGGACGATTTCTCGTAACAGTTTGTCGAAACGCTCGTCGACCACGACGGCTTTGCTATCACTGCCACGATATTTTTCAAAGTCTGCGGGCCATTGAGTAATGATCGCAACCTTGGCGGGCTCGATATTCCAGCGAAGCTCCCAGACCTTGATCCGAAATTGATGCCGGATGATTTGCGCACCTTGCGGTGAAATAAATTCAAAATATGCGAACCGATTGCCGTATTTTTTCTCGTTCGCCAACTTGGGCTCAACACTAATCGGAAACGAACTCAGTCGACTCGCACTGACTTCCTGCCCGAAATCATTGGCTGGAATCGGCAGCCAGACCTGGAGTTTATTTGTTTTGTATGGAGGCGTAACCACAACGGAAAAGTCCACCTCGTAGGTGACGGCGTTCGATCGCTGCGCCTGCAACGAACGGGATGGATCGAGCATCAACCCAGTCGAATCGTTCTGCGCCGCCGCAAGGCTAACCAGACCTAACCATAGGGGCAGTGCGCCAATGAACTTCATGATTATCCTTTGAGCTGTGGATTTGGCGAACGCAGCAAACACTGATACAAACCGCCTCCGACGACCGCCCCCGCC
Organism: Planctomycetota bacterium; assembly: GCA_031376585.1. Classification (GTDB taxonomy): domain Bacteria; phylum Planctomycetota; class Planctomycetia; order Pirellulales; family Pirellulaceae; genus JANMEB01. Next base: position 22,546 of record JANMEB010000144.1, read on the forward strand.
GTGGGAGCAATGATGTATACGGTCAACCATCCCAAGTCCGAAGTTCCGGGAATCGCTACGGTTCCCCAGCCAGCAAAATAGGCGAACAGCCTTGGGCCAAAGTCCCGGGCGGGATTGAAACATGCTTGAGTCAGCGGAGCCAATATGGAAATAAGTGCCGAAACTGTAAGCCCGATAAAAGCCGGCTCTAAATTAGCTAATGGCCGGACGGAATTGCCTTCGTCCGTCAGTGCAAAAAC
>JANMEB010000019.1:0-1923 GCA_031376585.1 Planctomycetota bacterium
CGCGTTGGTCTATACTAACTTTCAGTGTTTTTCCCCAAGCCAATTCGGCACGGTCCTTGCGCAATGGCCGCCGGGACCGAACCCTGCGGCCAAAAATATGCGACAGATATAGGAAAAAGTCTCCGCTAGCGTCAAGCGAAACTAGGGTTTGTTTTATGACCAATCGATTCCCAACCGTTACTTGGCCGCCACGAGACGAGGCCATTGAGCGCGCAGTCTTGCGATTGCTCTCCGACGGAAGTTGGGCTCATTACACTGGTGCGGCGACTGAAGAGTTGCGTGCGAGCTTGCTGGCGTTCTTTGGTAGCTCGTTTGTCGGACTTTGCAGCAGCGGCACGATCGGCGTCGAGATTGCCTTGCGTAGCGTGCAAGTCGAAACGGGGGACGAAGTCATTTTGGCCGCGTACGATTTTCCTGGAAACTTTCGCGCCGTCGAACAAATCGGCGCGGTTCCCGTGCTGGTAGACTTGGCTGCGAACTCACATGTTTTGGATCCGGCGTGCGTTGAGCAAGCAATCGGCCCGCAAACGCGAGCAGTGATTGCAACTCATTTGCACGGACAAATCGCGCCGCTTGAGGCACTAGCCGAAATCTGCCTCCGACGTGGGCTCGCGCTGATAGAAGATGCGTGCCAAGTCCACGGCGCTTGCTGGAAAGGTCGACGCCTAGGATCCATTGGCGACGTGGGCGTGATCAGTTTCGGAGGCAGCAAGCTTTTGACGGCGGGACGGGGCGGGGCGATTCTCACCAGTGACGAAGGCATCTATCAGCGTTCGCGGATTTTTTGCGACCGCGGGAATGACGCGTTTCCGATGAGTCAGTTACAGGCTGCTGTCTTGCCGCCGCAAATCGACAAGCTCGATGCAAGGAATTCGCAGCGTCAGCAGCGAGTCCGATGGTTGATCGAACGACTTCGGGAGACGACGAGTTTGGTCATTCCCATTGACCCAGATATCGCATCGGCTTTTTACAAATTGCCGTTGATCATTGATGGCAACGCAGTGCGGCGATCGCAGTTTGTGGCTGCACTTACTGAACAAGGCATCGAGATCGGCGAAGGCTTTCGGGGGTTCGGATTGCGCTCGGCACGGCGCTGCCGCAAAGTCGGCTCGCTCTTCAATAGCCAAGCACAGTCAGAGCGGACTTGTTTGCTGCATCATCCTGTGCTGCTTGCGGACGAACCCGTGATCGCCGAATTGTCGCAACGAATCGCCGCCGCACTTATTCGCAGCAATAGTGCCGAATGAATTTGGCGTAAAGTTCGGTCGCCAATGAAAGTTGTTCGATTGAAATCCATTCGTCGATGGTGTGGGCTTGGGCGATGCTCCCCGGTCCAAAGACAATCATCTTTTCGACTTCGGTAAACGTGCCTCCGTCCGTCGCAAAGGGAACCGTTTTGGCTTGGGGGCGATGAGCAAGCTTTAAGGCTTGCTGAACGAAATCGCTTTCCGGATTTTGAAACATCGGAGCAGACCATTTATCGACTTCCAAAATCAATCCGTTTTGCTGCGCCGAACGCTTTACCCGATCCAGCAGCGGGTCGATGTTCATATGAGGCATGGGTCGGAAATAGACGGTGCACACCGAATGAGCTGCGGTAACGTTCACCGCCGTATTGCTATCGTTGATGCCAATGTTCCACGACATGGTCGGCGGATCGAAATGGGCATGATGCCATTTCGCGTCGATCTCAGTCTCATCGTGAATTGCCTTCATCTCGGCAAGAAATGGGATCATCGCTAGATTCGCGTTGACCCCTGTCCGAGTCGCCGAATGACCCGCACGACCTTCGGAAGTCGCCCGTATTCGATACGAGCCTTTATGGGCATAGACGATATCCAGCGATGTTGGTTCGGCGATGATTCCACGCGTACCGCAAGCGACGATCTCGCGATAGAACTTACTTTCCTCAACGACACAACG
>JANMEB010000027.1:0-19982 GCA_031376585.1 Planctomycetota bacterium
ACACGCTGGGTACGGCTTTGATCGAGTAGTTCAAAATTTAATTTCACAACGCTATGCCACGTTCCATCGCAATTCACTGGGATCAAGACGTCGTTCGCATCGCAACTGCCGATGTCGGTGATCGCGTGCGCGTCGACGACCTCGTCGCGTTTCCCATCTCCCAAAGCGCTGATGTTGAAGCGATCTCTGAAACCATTTCGAACTACGTGGCCAAACATGGACTCGCTCGCTCGGATGCGTCGGTCGTCATCGGGCGCGGGCAAATCGAGTTGCGAGTTATTGAGCTACCCTCGGCACCCGATGAAGAACTCCCGGATCTGGTTCGCTATCAAGCCAAAAGCCATTTTTCGTCGATCGCTGATGGCCAGCCGATCGATTTCATTCGTCTCGCCAACGGCAAAGACGCTTCGCCCGTCTACGTCTTGGCCGCAACGCTCAGCAGCGCCGAACTTAAGAAAATTCAAACTGTTTTTGAATCGACCAAGCTCCGCGTGCGGCACGTACTCCCGCGTCCATTCGCGCTTGTCAATTTATTACGCAGCGAATTGTCGGCAGCGAAGTATTGTTTGCTGGTCAATCGATTCGAGACCGAAGCAGATTTAACGGTGACGTATCGAAATCGAATTGTGCTGAGTCGGACGCTTCGACTTCCTCACGACCAAGCTGATCAATTACAAGCTTTGATATTGGAAATTCGCCGAGTAATCGCGGCAGCACCGAATCAACCCAGCGGCGGCCAAGTTTCGAAAGTCATCGTTCTGGGAGGTGGTACCGCGAATCAAACGCTTGCCAACTTGATCGATGAACAACTAAAGCTGCCAGCGGAGGCACGCAGCCTTGAGGACTTCGCATCGCTAGGGTCCTTGGCTGTGAAGGCACTTGGCGACGACGACGGTTCGTTCGCACCTGTCCTCGGCTGCTTAGATTTGCCGGCGGAACCGTCCGATCATTTGATTGACTTCGCGATTCCTCATCGCCGCCCCGAACCGGTAAAGGATCCGCGGCGCAAGTTTCGCATTGCGGCAATTGCCGGTGCCGCCGCACTTCTTATTTTTTCGATCGCATTTTTCATGATCTCGCAGCGTCGTTCGGAACTCCGACAGCTCGAACGTGAATTCGCGGAACTTTCCGCCGATAGCGCCGCCCGCGACTTGTTGATCGGCAAGGTCGAGACCATCGACAAGTGGAAGCGCGGCGACGTCAACTGGTTGGATGAGCTTTACGAAATCAGCGATCGATTCCCGCTGCCCGATGAAGCCATCGCCAATAAGCTTACCACTTCGATCAGTGCCACGGCCGACGAAGCAAGCCTAACAGTGACAGGGCTGGTCTCCGAACAGCGAGTAGAAAACGACATGGTTAATCAGCTTCGCGATCGCCCTTACAAAATTGCACAAGGGAAGACCGGTCCGGTGAACGATCACAAAATATTCACACGCAATTTTGATTTACGATTGGGGCTACCATTGTCGCAGCGGAACGTCGATCAACTTCTGCGCGTTAACAGCGAATCAAAGGATGCTAGTCCACCGTCTACCGCTCCCGCGTCAATCGAACCAAATCCAAATCCGCCAACCAAGTAATCCATTCCCCAACTCGACAGTTCTCATCAAAAATGTTGCCTAACTTGTCTCAACGTGAACGGTTGCTTGCAGTCATCGCAGGTGTGATGCTGCCAATGTTCTTGTTGTTAATCGGATTTTTGTGGTTCATGAATGCGCTTGGCTCGTATGATGCCAAGATCGACGAAATGAAATCGGGAATTAATCAGGCAAAAGGGTTGCGCACCAGAGCCCTGGCAAGCGAGCGGCGGCGGAATCGTTATCTCGAACATAGCTTGGCCTCAGCGCCCGAGCAGGCCAGAGTCCAATATCGGCCGTGGCTCGAAGGATTGGCCTCAGAAATTTTCGGTGCCGATGGATACTCTCTAGATTCGATCAACAGCAGTGCAGTGCGATTCGATCGGAGCGTCATCGTCGCGGAAAAACTAAGTGGCAAGCTCACCGTGCCTGTCGCGGACTTGGGCCGATTGAATCATTTCCTCTATCGATTTTATGACGCCAAGATCCTGCATCGAATTAGCTTGCTCACGGCTTCACCGATTGTGGCAAAGTCGGGAACAGCCGAGGAACTGTTACCCACAGGCAAGATCGCATTGTCGTTTCAGATCGAAGCGCTCGGCTTGGCGGACGCGGATAAAGCCAAGACGATATCCAAAGAATCGTCTGGCGCGATGCCGCGCGATTTGGCAGCTTATCGCGACAAAATTGAAACCCGTAACATTTTCGGGCTGCCCAACAATCCGCCGCAATTCTCTTCATCCGCTGAACCTTCCGAATTCGAAGGGCGCGCAATCGAGCTTGGAATTAGCGTTCGAGAGCCCGATGAAAACGATCAGCTTAAATTCGAACTAGTCAGCAGCGAGATCGAAGGAGCCAAGCTCGTCCAACGCGATGCCAAGAGCCGATCAGCACAATTTATTACGGAAGCACTCCAACCAGGTACCTACAAATTCAAGACTCGTGTTACCGATTCAGGCTTTCCGCCCAAGAGTGATGAGCGCGAGTTCACCCTAACGGTCAAGCCAAAAGAAGTCATCGTTACGAAGCCTCCGGAGAAGTTTAATCACGCACAGGAGACCGTCGTCGTCGCGATCGTACAAGAATCCAACGGTGTCACGAAGGCTTGGATTCGCGTGCGTACCCTCGGCAGGACGCATAAGTTGAGCGTTGGCGAAACATTTGACTTGGATGGCGCGTCCTGGAAACTAGTTCGGATTGAGTCCGATGCGTTGACATTGGAAGTCAATGGCAAGCAACAATCCTACCGCATCGGCGATCATCTGGACCGCCCCCGCAGCGCCACGTCCATTCCCGGCACCTCCACCGCCAAAGATTCATCTCTCGGCAGATAGTGAGGTTCTAGTTTGCAAACCAGCTTCCATCGGCACAAGGCCGATAGGGAGCGGGGAGCAGAAGGTTGTCGCCCGACTGGCCTCGTGCCAGTGGACGAAAGGTTTGAAAACTAGCGCGTTGTCGCAGTTACGCAATTGGCCATTCGCTCCGGGGATGAAGTTGTAGGCGCGTATTGATGTGCTTGTCTAAATCGTAAGAGAATCAATAAATTCAGTTTGACAACCCATTGCACTGGAACGGCTCTCGCTTCAATAGCTGAGCGGAATGGTGGACATCGGAACATACTTGGGCCCGGCTTTTTCTGGATAGCTGGCGTAGATGATGACTTCGTCGATCGAACAAACACCAAAGGATCGTTCGGCAAACGGTGCCAAGAGGTCCAAGCTGTCGAGGGGTGGCGATTCGCTGCGTGCGGCTCGTGCAATCGTCAAGTGCGGCGTGTAGATCTCGCGGTCGCGCTGAAAACCTAATCGACTGGCTGCGTCGGCCACCACAGTCTGCAACTCGCACAGCTTCTCTTTTCCGTAGCCAACGCCCGCCCAAACAAACTTCATGCGCTCGATCGACGGCCGAACCGTCAGCCCGACGATCTCCAGCTCGAATTCTTCGATAGGCTTTACTGAATCCTGAATGACCTTGCAGATTTCTGGAATTTCTTGATCGCGGACGTCGCCCAGAAAGCTTAGCGTGAAATGATATTGATCCGAATTGGTCCAATTAATGCGCGGTGCCACGGCGATGAGCTTTGATAATTCACGCGCGATTGCAGAGCGAACCGCCGGCCCCACATCCACAGCGACAAAAGTTCGAATTCTCGCAGCCATGAATCCCCTAACTGCCAATATATCGCGAGTACAATGACTTTGCTCTTGCCGGGTCGCCTGTGCCGGTGACGATGGCGCGGCCATCCGGGAACACGGTCAAAGTACATTCCTCGGCAAAGAATTTTAGCAAGTATTCGTTCCGCTGCACGCGACCCAGTTCGCTCAGGCGTTGCTCCAATTGCTCTAGCGAAAGCACGTTTTTTTCGGGCAAAGAAATCTGAACCGAGTTGCGTCCGCAAAGCACAATTGAACGACTTGCTCGTTGCCCCCCAAGCCATTCAAACTTTCGACCTTGGCAGCATGGACAGTTTCCTTGCTGCGTCAGCGTTGAAAGATCGAGTTGCCGCATCGTGTTGGTCCAGGCGTCGATCACCGTGAGCTTGCGATTGATTGCGGATCGGTTTCCCGAAAGGACTTTCAAGGCTTCACACGATTGAATCGCGGCGATGATATTGATAATTGGGGCCAAAATCCCTGCGGTATCACAAGTCGCCGTGGTCCCCGGCGGCGGCGGACCTTGCGACATTAAACATTGCAGGCAAGGCGTTTCGCCCGGCACGATCGTCATCGATTGGCCTTCGGCTCCGATGCACCCGCCATAAAACCATGGAATGTTTTGTTCAACGGCAACGTCGTTAATCAAAAACCGCGTTTCGAAATTATCAGTTCCGTCCAATATCGCATCGACGTCGCGGCACAGGGCGCGAATATTGCCGTGGTTGGCGTCTTCAACAACTGCATCGATTTGAACTTGCGAGTTAATTTGCCGCAAATGGTTTACGGCGGCGATGGATTTGGGCAAGCCGCTCAGCACATCGTTTTCGTCGAATAAAACTTGCCGCTGCAGATTGCTAGTTTCGACAAAGTCTCGGTCGACGATTCGAATCCGCCCGACCCCAGCCCGAACCAAGATGCTGGCTTGGACGGATCCAAGCGCACCGCAACCGATGATCACGCAACTTGCCTTTTGAAGATGCCGCTGACCGGTCGGGCCCAAGGGCGTAAACCGGATTTGCTTTTCGTAGCGTTGTAGATCGGCGGCGATCGCCTCGAGCTTTGGTATTGAATTGGTCATATAAAAACGTTGGCCTGAGCAACGCCGTAAACGGCTCTCAAGCCAATGTCGCAGTTCACTTTAGTTCGTTAACCAAACTATTTAGCCTGAACCGATTTTACCGATTCCTGAACGCCGGCGATATGGTTCGCGCCGACGGGGATTTGCACATTGGCACCTTTAAAGGCATCGCCGATCAACTCGAACTTTCCGCCCAAATGATTGGACAGGAAGACTTCGGTTACAGCGAAAAACGCCAAGTTATTCTCGGGCCGATCGAAGCCGTGACCTTCTTCCGGGTACAGCATATAGGTGACCGGGATATTTTTAGTCTTGAGCGCGCTGACGATCTGATCCGACTCGGCTTGTTTGACCCGAGGGTCTTTTGCGCCCTGTCCGATGAGTAGCGGCCGGCGAATTTCGCTTGCCTTGGACAAAGGCGAACGAGACGCTAGGAACTTTCGCCCTTCGTCCGTTTCCCAATCGCCGACACGGTTTTTCATGAGCGGCATCATCGGCATCCAATAAGGCGGCGGGTTCTCCATCAAGCTAACGAGATTGCTTGGTCCGACGATGTCCACGCCGCACGCAAACAATTCCGGCGTAAAACTAAGGCCCACGAGCGTCGCGTAGCCACCGTAACTTCCTCCCATGATGGCTACTTTGTTTTCGACAGCGATACCTTCTTTAACCGCCCACGCGACCGAGTCTTTCAAGTCGTCGTGCATCTTGCCAGCCCATTCCCCATTCGCCGCGTTGATGAAATTCTTTCCGAATCCGGTTGAGCCTCGATAGTTGACCGACAAAACCGCGTAGCCGCGATTGGCAAAAAGTTGATGCAGCGGATTGAATCCCCACGTATCTCGCGCCCACGGCCCGCCGTGCACCAGTAGCACCATTGGCATGGGTTTTTCCGGTCGGCCATCGGCGTTCGCATCACAGCCATTGGGCAAAGTCAAATAACTTACCAACTTGAGGCCGTCCCGCGATTTGATAATCTCGCTGCGCATTGTTGCCAAAGGAAGTTTTTCCAATTCGGGGCGGTGACTGAATAAGAACTTTGCTTTTTTGTTGGTCCGGTCATAAAGATAGAACTTCACCGGGCCGTTATCGATGTCGTAAACCACCGTCCACGTTTGATCGTCCTGGCTTCGGCTACCGATCCTTAGATCGCCGCGCTCGAGCCCTTGCAAATATTTGAAGTCGCCGCGAATGGCTTCGTCCAAAATTTCAAATTTCGGTCGGTCGTACGTGTACCCGACGGCTTGGACGTGATGCTCTGTCGGATGTGTGACCAAATTGTCGACATCAGCCGAATCGGTCGCGAATACGTCGGTAAGTTTCCCGGACTTTAGATCGAGCGTTTTAAATGCGGCCGTGTCGCGATTCCGGCTATCAACCAGGTACAAGATGTCGCCGGTTTTGTCGAAGCCCGCTGGCTGAGTCGTCATCGAATCTTCCGGGCCAATCGAAAGCAGCTTGGTCCAGCCATCCTTGACCTGTGCGTCCGGCGTCATTACATCGATTCCACCTTGAGGCGTAAAGGAAAAAGCTGCTTTTACGTTGAAATCGTGATCCGGTAAGAACGCCGCGAAGCCCGGATTTTGCAACATGAGTTGGCGTTCGCCCGTTACGATGTTGACACGATAAACGTCATGCAAAAAGTGTTGATCGCGATCGTTAATGCCGACCAAGACGGTATCAGGAAATTTCTCGCTCACGCCCATCACGCTTGCGCGAATCTTCGCAAGTGGCGTTAAGTCCTTAACGGTCTTTCCATCGAGCGATGTGCAGAAAAGATGAAAGTCCTCATCGCCGTTGTTATCTTGCAAGAACAAAATGTGTTCATTCGTATACGCCCAAAAATACTGTGAGATGCCGGTCGTTCGGTCGTTGGTCACAGGCACGGCCGCCGCAATATTATCCTTCGGCGCGAGCCAAACGTTCATGACTCCGTCGCGCGGCGCGCGGAACGCCAAGTGCTTACCGTCGGGACTAATCTGCGGCGAGGCCTTTTCTGGATTCCCAAAAAGCTTTTCGCGCGGGATTAAATTACCGCCCGATTGTTGAGCATTCGACGACTGATTCGACATGGCCATCACAGTGATAAAAAGAATAGAACTTGGTACAATCCAACTTTGCGTTTTGAACATGACTGACTCCCTAAATTGATTCGGACATTGGAAGAGTTACCTTGGCAAGCGTCAATGGGTTTCGCGCCTCGTGCGAATCGATGTCTGTTTTGCTTTCGCGACTCCGCACGTACAAATCTGATCGGACAAGCCATGAAATTTCACATTTGTAGTTGGTTGCTCGTTGTTGGTTTCCTCTTGCTGAACCTCAACGAGACCGCAGCGCAAGCCACCTCCGTCGACAAAGCGGTCCCGGTCGTGGAAGCCACAACTTTGGGCGACACCAACAACGTTCATCGAGTTGGTTCGCTATTTTTGTCCGGCCAATTCACTTCAGCGGACATCGAAGCGATAAAGGAAGCGAATATCAGGCGGGTCATTACGCTGCGCAAACCCGAAGAATTAAAATGGGACGAAAAGGCTGCGATCGAGGCCGCAGGCCTACATTGGTTCGAATTTCCGTTCCGTGAGCCAGCCGAGTTATCTGACGAAGTATTCGATCAAGCTCGCAAATTATTGCGCGAGTCAAATGAAACCCCGACTCTTTTACATTGCGCGACGGCCAATCGCGTGGGCGGCGTTTGGCTCGCTTATCGCGTCTTGGATCAACAAGTAAATTGGGATTCGGCGCTCGCCGAAGCGAATGCGATAGGCCTGAAAAATGATGGCTACATCGCTCGGGCAAAGGAATATGTCGAGTCACATGCCATCCAAGCAGCTATTTCGCCGGGCCTTAATCGCGATTTTCTAGATCCGAATCTCGACGTCGATTTGTGGATTTCCAGATTCGAAGTCGAAAGTCGGGAGGTCTTTGTCGGGCGACTAGAGATTCTCAAACAATGTGGAATTCAACCAGCCTTTAAGGTTGCTGATATCGGAGCTGGTACCGGCTTGTTCACGAGGCTGATCGCAAACGAAGTCAATTCCGATGGTCACGTGTTTGCCGTCGACATATCGCCTGCTTTCTTATTGCACATCAATAGGATGGCAAAGGAACTCGGCTTGAACAACGTTACGTCAGTGCTTTGCCGCGAGGATTCCGTGGGCCTGCCAGCCAAGTCCATCGACGTGGCTTTCGTTTGCGATACGTATCACCATTTCGCTTTTCCCCAAGCAACACTCGAGTCGATCTACCAGTCGTTGCGACCGGGCGGGTCGCTGATCGTCGTCGATTTTGAGCGAATCCCCAACCAGTCCCGCGAGTGGGTAATCAACCATGTGCGAGCTGGCAAGGAAGTTGTACGAGCTGAAATCGAAGCCGCCGGTTTTCAATTCATTGCCGAGCCGAATGTGCCTGAATTGGATGAAAATTATCTGTTGCGCTTTAGGCGACCGGAATCAAGCAAATAGCCGAGGAGTTCTCGGATGAGCCGACATCGTTAGCGAGGCTTGCTCGGTAGATTCTCGACGATCGTCTTAGGCACAACGGTTTCGGCTGATTCCGCCGGCAGTTTCGCTTCGAGTTCTGCCAAGATACCTTCCAATTGCTCGTAGTGGACGGCGATTCTTCCGAGTCGTTCCATTACCGATTCGCTACGGTAATCCAGCGTGCAGGCCGTTGGAATCGTGATTTTCGGTTTTCGCCTCGTTTGATTTCGGAACATGCTTTCCAATTGATTAAGAGCCGAAAGCAAAACCTTCAGGGTCGAACCCTCGCGCAATGAAGTTTTGTTTTCAGGGCAAAGAAAGTTTCGCTGCCCGCGTCGAAGCGTTTGGCAGGTTCGGTCCATTCTTGTCGAATGAACGGCAAAATCAAGTGGCAATTTTCTGAACGCCGCCGAAGTTGATTCCGGTTCTTTGGCCGGAGCTTGGCAACAAGGCAAGCTCGTCCAATCGCTAGCATCGTGAATTATCGTTTCCGCGCAGGTTTGCGAGCTACCGTAGAACGCAGAGGTTTTTTCCCTCCCTTCGTCGGCGAGGCCTTAGATTTCGACGCAACGGGTTTGCGCTTTGCCGCCGGCAGGAACTGAGGCACTGATTTCGATTTCGCCACTGCGGTCGATTCGACAGGCATTTTTTTGTCGATCAACAAACGCAAAACGCGCAAATTCATCGCATCCAAGTCTTCGCCGTCTTCGGTTCCCTTTTCTGTTTCCAAGTACATGGGAATCTTGGCGAAACGCGGATCGTGCAACAGATTCCAAAATGGCTTCAAACCCATCTCGCCTCGGCCAATGTGCTCATGACGATCCTTCCGCGATCCGAAAGGCATTTTACTATCGTTCAAATGAACGGCCTTCACGCGGGAGAAGCCAACAACACGATCGAGTTCATCCATCGTCCGTCGATAGTCCGCAGCGTCCGACAGCGGATATCCAGCCGCAAACGTATGACAAGTATCAATGCAAACTCCCAGTCGTTTCGGAAATTTGCATCGCGAAATGATTTCATCAAGATGTTCAAAACGCCAACCCAAATGATTCCCTTGACCTGCGGTATTTTCGAGCAAACAAACCGTTGGCAAATCGTCGGTCTGACGAAAAACTTCATCAAGAGAGCGGGTGACGGCAGCCAACCCTTCCGCTTCGCTGCTGGTGGTAAATGAGCCGGGATGCAGAACAACGAACGGAACGCTAAGCTGCGCAGCACGCTGCAATTCGACGACCATCGCTTCGATGCTCTGTTGCAAGAGGCTGGGGTTGGGGCTTGCCAAATTGATCAAGTACGACGTGTGAGAAAGCGGCGCGCGGACGCCAAGCTCGGCCAAGCTTGCTTGAAATTTCGTGGCTTCCTCGTCCGTAATAGGTTTCGCTTTCCATTGGTTGTTGTTCTTGGTAAACAATTGCACGCAGTCGCATCCGACCGCTTTGGCTGCTTCGACAGCGCGATAATAGCCGCCGCCGATTGACATGTGGGCACCAAGTAAATGCATCGCAAAGACTCGCAACGGAATGTTCGAAATCGGCTTGGCCGTCACATCAATCTTGTCGCCGCTCGGGAAGCAACGCTAAAATCTGCGAAAGGCCGGTACAAGACAACAGCAAGAAAATGGCAGTATCCAAAGGATTGAAAAGATTACCCCCAATACGTATCCAGCACGAACCGTCGACTCCCCCGACGGATCGACTTCGCCTCGTTTGATTTTCTTCAATTCGACATGGCCCATAAACGCTGCGGCAATGGCACATGGAAAAACCCCAAGCGCTCCAATAATGGCGAGCACAAGGATGATCGTACCGTTATGCGGCGCAAAATGACGCGCGCTCGAACCGGCAGTAGATGAATAAGTAGATGAAAATGTATTTGAGGCCGTCGCATGGCGGCCAGAAGCAAGTACATCGAGCGCCGGCAACCATTCCCCGCCGCCCACTTTCTGTAAGGAACACTGATAGTTGATCCGGCCTTCCGCATGCCAACGTTGCAGCTCCTCCATGCGAACTGGGCCGAACTCACCTCCGTCGACTCCACGCATCATCCAGCGCTCAACTTCCGCCGGAGGATATTGAATCGGAGCCTTTCGTTCTTCCGTCTCCCGCAAGTCGACGGACTCAGGAAGCGGTTCCTTAGTTCCGGAAGGAATTGGATTGATCATGCTGCATTTTGGGCAACGAGCCATCTTGCCCCGGTTCGCATCGTCGACGCGGAGCAAAGTTTCACATTCGGTGCATTTGAATTCGATTGCCAAGTCATTCTCCCAAAGCGTGCATTACTATTCGAATTGCTTGGCGATTCATTGGCAAGCTGTCGGAAACAGGCGTGAGGCTGGAGACTTGAGGCTGGAGGTTTCAAACGACCGACTTGCCTCGGCAGCTTCCACGAATACGACTGCGAAAGTGCCATTTGGGACAGTCTAACTCACTAGCCCAATCCGATGGACACCCAATGAACAAGTTCATAGAATCGGTGTCAGTTTGATTTCATTGACCGTCAAGTAATCGAGAAATATTCGGGGGCGTAGCTCAATTGGGAGAGCGCAGCGTTCGCAATGCTGAGGTTGTGGGTTCGATCCCCATCGTCTCCATTTCTTTTTTCGTTCCGAATCATGCTCGGAACAGCAGACAATAAGTTTAGATCGCTAGTCAACACAGCCGACGACGATCATTGGCGGAGGCTAGATGTTCTTGATTTGAGATTATTCAGCGATCACCAGCCTTTCCCGATTTATCCGTCGCCAATTTGACAATCGGCTCTAGCCAAATCATGAAAACACGTGGATTCTCCACGTCGACCCGTGTGCTTTCTTCCAGGTCGGTTGGGTCGTTCTCCGAGCGTTTCCAAAGAACGACGGCTGCGGAAGTGTCAGAATTACTTACCGATTCGTGAAAGTCATTCATTGGCACGGTGCGTTCCAGTGCTTGTTCCAGCCAATCAAATCGCGCCGCGTCCATTATGAAACTCCCGCCCATGTGGTTGATCTTGCCGAAGTCGCGAAGAATCCATCCGGAATTGCTTCCAGAATTGAGTCTCCTCAGTTGTAGTGTAACGGTGCCTTGTTGGCCGGTACCAATCACCGCGCCGCTAATAATTTTGTCCGGATAACCCGTTTTCTTGTCGATTTTTCCTTCGCCGATATGAAGAGCAAAGGATTTACCTTCGGGCACAAATATCTGAAAGCTCCAGGTCATCGGGACGATTCGGCGGAGCTGTCGAACGTGCAACTGGTTCGGGTCGCCGACTTGAATAAACCCAGTTTGCTCGACCAAGTCTTTAACCAATGATTTCGACTTGCGAAGTTCCACCTGAGAGGAATATACAACAAGAGATAGGGAAACGATCGCGGCGAACAACATTAATGTGAGTAGAGAAAATGATCGTGGAATTTTCATTTGCTTTCAACACTTTTGAATCGTCGCCTTCCATCCCACCTGGTTTTATTCACGCCATTTGCCCAGAAGAAGCCGAAATCGAAAGCGCAGCGCGAAACAGCGTTGGCTGTTACGCGCCGACCTGGGTTTCCGGAGACGACGATCCCTGTGCCCTAAAAAAGGCAACTCAACGTCGGATGCGTGTGTGGTTTTGATACTTGACGAATTCTTAAAGCGCTACGGTTACGGTTTTTGTTTCGAGATAAGCCTTGAGACCTTCGGCACCGAGTTCGCGGCCCATACCAGACATTTTGTAACCGCCGAAAGGCGCGGCGGCGTCGAAGACGTCGTAGCAGTTGATCCAAACCGTGCCGGCTTTAAGTTCGTTCGCAATGCGGTGCGCTTTGCTAATGTCGCGAGTCCAAACCGCAGCCGCCAAGCCAAACATCGTGTCGTTGGCGCGCTTAATAATTTCGTCGACGTCGCGGAATTTAAAAACGGACAACACTGGGCCAAAGATTTCGTTTTTGGCGATATCCATTTCGTCTTTTACGTTGGTGAAGACGGTCGGTTCGATAAAGTAACCCGTGTCGCCGTAGCGTTGACCACCTGAGACGCACTTGGCTCCTTGTTGGGTGCCGCGCCCGATGTAGTCCATGATCTTGTCGAACTGGGCTTTGTCGATTTGCGGGCCTTGTTCGGTGGTCGGATCGAGTGGATCTCCAAGTTTTCGAGTGGCGTTCATGCTGACGATTCGTTCCACCAACTCGTCGTGCGCTGACTCTTCCACGAACAATCGACTGCCCGCGCAGCAGCATTGTCCTTGGTTAAAGAACAAACCGACGTGCGAGCCTTTGGCGGCGGCTTCTAGATCGGAATCGGCAAACACGATGTTGGGACTCTTGCCGCCAAGCTCGAAGGTGAGGCGCTTCAAGCTATCCGCGGCCTCGCGCATGATGATCTGTGCGGTCGTGTGCTCTCCGGTGAAAGCCACTTTGTCGATCTCGCGGTGTTTGACGATAGCACCGCCGGCGGTTGGGCCGAAACCGGGAATGACGTTGATCACACCGTTCGGAAAACCGGCTTCGTGAGCTAATTGGGCCATTCGCAAGCAGGTAAGTGGCGTTTGCTCGGCTGGCTTCATGACGATCGTGCAGCCGGCAGCGAGTGCTGGGCCCCACTTCCATGCGGCCATGAGCATTGGAAAATTCCACGGAATGATTTGCCCGACGACCCCGACGGGTTCCTTCCGCGTGTACGTAAAGTAATTGCCGCGAACGGGAATCGTGTCGCCATGGATCTTATCGGCGAATCCGGCGTAGTAACGCAAGCAATCGATGACGAGCGGCAAATCTGCGGCCTTGGCATCGCTAACTGGCTTGCCGTTGTCCAGCGACTCGAGCGCTGCAAGCTCATCGAGTTCTTCTTCGATCAGGTCCGCGAGCCGGTAGATCAAACGACCACGATCGCGAGCGTCCATTTTTTTCCACGGGCCGCTTTCGAAAGCACGGCGGGCTGCTTTGGCGGCGCGGTCGACGTCTTCTTTGTCTCCCTCTGCGACTTGGGCGATGACTTCCTCGGTGGCTGGGTTGACCGTGTCAAACGTCTTTCCGCTGGCGGCGGGAACGAATCGTCCGTCAATAAAACATTCCGTGTGACGAATTTTGGGTCGATTGATTGCTTTTTTTGTTACCGTTGCCATTTGCAATTCCTTGATTCGTTAGGAGTATTGGGATCGTTTGGCTGGCTCAACTGAAGCCCCGATTTTATCGCAGTTTTGATGCAATATCAATCAACACCAGAAATGCAAAAGGTGTTTGAATCTTTGAAAGTCATCGTAAAACTGGGCGCAATGGCAATGCTTTTCCCATTGCCGGCTTGAATCTCGCTGGCCACTTTGCCGTCCGATCCCGATTGAAGAAACGGGGCAAACCCGCTAAGATTTCGACTTGGAATGAACCCCGTTCGAGCGTCGGATGCGGGAAATGTGTTTTCTTACGTTTTAGTCGCATCCGTCGATGGTCCTGTTTCAAGGACCAACTCGTCTCGTTTCTAATACGGACGAATGATCGGCAGTGCGGGAGATTTTTATGGCAAGCGAATTAGTCCAGCAGTTGGTTGACGCTGGCGTCCATTTCGGACATAGAGCCAGTCGCTGGAATCCGAAAATGAAGCCGTATATTTACGGCCGCAAGAATCAAATTCACGTCATTGATATCCGCGAGACAGTACGCGGATTGCTACGAGCCAAAAAGTACCTTGCTGGCGTTGCTGCCAAAGGAAGCTTGGTTCTGTTTGTCGGCACCAAGCGTCAAGCCTCTGCGGCCGTCGAGCGCGAAGCACTTCGTTGCAAAATGCCTTTTGTTAGCGAGCGTTGGTTGGGTGGCGCGCTGACGAATTTTCGAACGATTCGCAGCCGCTTGAGCCGCTTGGAAGAGCTTGAAAAAATTCGCGGTGGCGATGAGCTGCAGTCGTACTCGAAAAAGATGCAGTCGTCACTTGCTCGTGAATACCGCAAAATTTTCCGCAACTTGAACGGTTTGCGAACGATGAACCGCATCCCGGAATGTTTGATCATCGTCGATCCGAACAAGGAAAAAAACGCCGTTCACGAAGCCCGCTCGCTAGGTGTTCGAACGGTCGCGCTGATTGATACCGATTGCAACCCGGATTCAATTGACTTGCCGATTCCAGGAAATGACGACGGGATTCGATCCATCGAAATAATCTTGACACATATTGCGGACGCGGTCCTCGGAGGCGCGAAAGTAGTCAGCGCTAAAAAGGACGTTCCCGCCGAGGAAGCGGCCGTTGCAGCGGGTTAGCGGCAAAACCGTTCATTTTTTGATACTTCAGCCGATGAGCCCAAGCCCCCGGTTTCACGGCAGTGGCGAACGAGTATCTCGCAGAAGTCGATCTGCGGCAGCACACTGCTTTCCGGCCAAAAAAACAACAATAGAATAAGGAAAAACACATGGCAGAAATTACTGCGGTTGCGGTCAAGAAACTTCGCGAAAAGACTGGCTTGCCCATGATGGATTGCAAGGCCGCGCTTACCGAATCCGGTGGCGATGAAAGCAAAGCGATCGAGATTCTGCGAATGCGCGGAGCCGCTCTCATGGGCGGGCGGGCCAGTCGTGAAACCGCGTTCGGTCGGTTCGGCATCTATAGCGGCGGCGACAAAAAAACCGGCGCGATCGTCGAACTCAAATGCGAAAGCGCACCTGTTGCCGGCAGTGAAGAGTTCATTCAGCTCGCGAACGATCTTGCACAGCAATTGGCGCTTGGCCCCGGAGCCAGCACGGCCGACGAATTGCTTGATCAGGCATCGCCAAGCAAAAAAGGGGCGACGCTGCGTCAGCAAAAAGATGACTTGTTTAACCGACTTCGTGAAGTCTTCAATATCGGTCGCATGAAGCGATTGAATGGTCCAACGGGTGGCTATTCGCACAACTCAGGCACGGTCGCTGGAGTGCTAATGGCCGTCCATGGCGGCAATGACGTTTTGGCAAAAGACTTCTGCATGCACGTCGCCGCCATGCGGCCTGCTGCATTGCGCAAAGAAGAAGTTCCCGCGAATTTGATCGACAAAGAGCGCGAAATTCTCCGCGAAGCCGCGTTGCGGGAAGGCAAGCCGGCCAACATCGTCGATAAAATGGTCGAAGGACGTTTGAAAAACTTTTTCGCCGAGCGTGTACTTCTCGAACAGCCCTTCGTCAAAGACGAAAAGCAAACTGTCGGATCGATCGCCGCTCAAAACAATATGGAAATCAAAGAATTTGTACATTGGGAATTGGGCGAAGTGATCACGGCTTGAACTTGAGCCTACGGACGCAACCGACTCGTCTTCAAAGCGAGGACGATTCACCGGCACCTTCGGCTAGAAGCGCTTGCCTGTTTTTCGACTTGCATAGGATCCATTGCAACGGATAAGTATGAATCAACCGCCGCCTCGCGCTAAATACAATCGCGTCGTTCTCAAACTTTCCGGCGAAAGCTTCAGCCGTGCGGGCGAACGCGGCATTGTCATGGACGAGGTCATCGAGATTTCGCGGCAAATTCAACTGGCTCACAACCACGGTTGCCAAATGGCAATCGTGATCGGTGGCGGCAATATTTTGCGCGGTGCTCAATTCACCACGAAGAACACCGGCGTTCACCAAGGTACCGCTCACTACATGGGTATGATTGCGACCGTGATCAATGGGCTGGCATTGCAAGACGCTCTGGAGTCGGTGGGCTGCGACACGCGATTGATGAGCGCCATCCGCATGGACGTGGTTTGCGAGCCGTATATTCGCCGACGCGCTTCTCACCATTTGGATGAAGGAAGAATCATTATTTTGGCGGCTGGGACCGGAGGCCCGTTCGTGACCACCGACACCGCCGCGGCGTTGCGGGCATTGGAATTGGAAGCCGATATTTTGATGAAGGCAACACGCGTCGACGGCGTCTACAGCGAAGACCCAGAGAAAAATCCGCACGCCGTCATGTTCGACGAGCTGGATTACAATTTGGTCATCGAGAAAAACTTGCGCGTTATGGATTCGACAGCCATCACGCACTGCAAAGAGCACAACACGCCGATCATGGTTTTCAATTACAAAAAGAACGGAAACATTGAACGCGCAATCAGCGGAGAGAAAATTGGAACCCTCATTCGCCGCAAGATAACTTAAGAAAATTACGAGCTGGAATCAAGACTTCAATTCGAGAAGGTCGGTCCCCAATTTTTTCCGAAACCGCCGCAGCGGACGCAGATTGGCGTCAGACCAAAAGAGATTTGTGTTCACCCCAAAGTAAAAAACAAGTGTTCCAAACGACCAGCGACCCAAATCGTACTTGCTTAACGAAGGACCAAAATGAGCCAGGAAGATATTCTGTTTGACGCCACAGAACGGATGGACAAAGCGATTGAAGTCCTAAAGAAGAATCTCGGCGGCATCCGCACGGGGCGCGCGAATCCGGGTTTGGTCGATTCGTTGCGCGTCGATGTCTACGGATCGCCGACTCCTATCAAACAAGTCGCTTCGGTCGGAGCGCCCGAGCCAACTCAAATTTTGATCCGTCCCTACGACGTCAGCACGATCAAAGACATCGAGAAAGCAATCGTCGCCAGTGACTTGGGATTTAATCCGCAAAGCGACGGACGAGTCATTCGGATCAATATTCCCCCGCTGTCCACAGACATTCGCAAGAAAATGGTTTCGCGAATAAAGGAACTTACCGAGGAGTCCAAAGTCGCTATCCGCAGCATCCGACGCGATGCAAACAAGGCAGCCGACCACGAGGAAAAGGAAAAAATGCTTAGCGAAGACGACTGCAAACAGGTAAAAGAGGAGATCCAAGAGATAACCAAGAAATACGAGGACCAAGCCAGCGATTTGGCGGGAAGTCGCGAGACCGACGTTATGGAGAACTAGCGATTTGTCACTGCTTGGTTTTCGAATGAGCCGGTACGCGCTAGCGTCCGGTTTGCGCAGCAGAAACCGTGGTCCAGCTCCCTGCGGCTTATTTCTGCGCCCCTAAATTTTTCGCTAGAACAACGCACTGGCCCCCAAAGAGCTTGTCTCGTTGGAGCCAAAGATTCTTAGGCTAGGAAACGACCGCCATATATCGTAGGCCCCAAAGAGCTTGTCTCGTTGGTGAATAAGATTTGCGGCTGGGTAGATCACCAGTAGCGCCTAGCCGATAGAATCTGATTCACCACACGACGCAAGGTCGCGGGGGTCTGAGAGTACGTTGCGGCAATGCATGTTTAGCTTGTGAATCTGCCATTCCAACGGAACAAGCCCGTTGGGGACGCAGTAGTGAAGTGGACTGTTGACCAATGCACTCCGAGTCGGACACCCTGGGAAACTTAGCGGCGCTGCGTGAGTGCATTGAGCGCGCATCGGACTACTTGCCGGCGCAAGGCCCCATTTCCGTCTTTGTGCACCACAACACGCTCCATGCCTTCGAATCGCAAGATTTTTTTGGCGCTCTCCGATCCGCAAGCCAAATCTATGGCTGTCACCCGCTTCTGTCGGAGGACGAATTCCGGAGCGAATTGGCGGCAGACAGGATTACCAAACGAGACATCGAGCATGCGCTCATCGAGGACCTGGGCGAGCGTGATGACGAACTTTTCGAGTTTCTGGGAACGCGGTTTGGCCTGCGCTACGCAATGCTGGAGAATCCGATTCGCACCGCGCCGCCAGCGGAATTGCGCTGGTTGATAAGCGAAACGAATGCACTTAACAAGTTTCGCACGGAGGTGGCAGCCGACATCAAAGCGCATTCGATTTATTTGACCCGGCGTTGGATTTTGGGCGAAGTAGCCGATCCTTCGATCGATCCGAGCCAACGCATCGCGGCCGTCGAGGAACTTCTCAAGCGATTCGGCGACGCGCCACCGGAAACTTGGCCCAGTTCGCGCTGGGAGTCGTTTACATTGCAATTGCTATGGCGTGCGTGTCACCAAGGCGTCCACGGGTTACCTCGGTTTCAGGACGCGGCCATTCCGCTGGTCCGACACCGAGACTTGCTGCTCGCCGCGACAGGCCACGACACCGACAAACCGGTTCACGAAATCCTGATTCGGTTTTGTGCCGCGTTTTTGGATCAAGGACTAGCCCATTGGCCACTTCCGTCTCGAGATCAAGGATTTTTCCAATCGTTTGTTGAAATTTATGCGGCGGCGCGCGTGTCGCCCAATCAGAGTTTGCGAGGATTGGGCCGAGCATTGCGGTTCGAACAACAACGTTGCTTGGATCCACTGCATTCGATCGCCGAATCATTGAATTTGCTTGGCGTCGACGAGGGCGAACAAGGGGCATTCGTTGCGGCAACGTTGCTGGCTTTGCGCGGTTGGGCCGGAATGATCCATCAAATGGAAACTCGCGGCGATCGAGTCGCACGAGCAGCGCCTCGCGGAAGCCTTGTGGAATTTTTGGCGGTCCGGCTGATTTTGGAACGCGTCGCGCTGGTCAATGCGGCGAGTATTGTCTGCGATTACACGGGACCGCTTTCGGAGATGAGAAAATCGCTTCGTGCGCTCACCGGAAAGCGTGACAATACCGACACGACATCGCGGGCGTTTCTCGTTTTCCAATTGGCGCAACTTCGCGGCTGGTCGCCGAAGTCCTTGTTGCGATTGAACAAGTCGCAATGGTCCAAGCTGCTGTTTGAAATGGAATCCTTTTCTAGCTTCGAACGGCGAAAAGTCTTTCAGCTCGGGCTGGAGCGAAATTATCGTCAGCAAGTCTTGGACGGGCTGGCCGTTCATTCAAATTCCCATCGGCTGCCGGGAGTCATCTCAAGTCGAGCAGGTCAAGAAGACGCATCGCGCCGCCCGAGCTTTCAAATGGTGACTTGCATCGACGATCGCGCGGAATCCTTTCGCCGACATTTGGAGGAAACTGATCCAACGTGCGAGACGTTCGGTGCTGCGGGATTTTTCGCAGTTCCGATGTATTATCGTGGGGTCGATGATGCCTACTTCATGCCGCTCTGCCCCATCGTTGTGACTCCGACGAATTATGTTCGTGAGGAAGTCGCTGACGAATGGCAACAAAAGTACGAACTTCGTTCCAGGGCCCGTCGGCAATTGGGGCGGCGTTCCTACTCGTTGCATCAGTTCAGCCGGACGACGTTGGGCGGAATCGTAACAGCTTTCTTTGGACCGTTGGCGTCCGTTCCCCTTGTGGCGCGCGTTCTTTTCCCTCGTCCTACCGCGTGGACTAGAGCTCGATTCAGCAGACTGCTAAGGCCTTCCGCTGCCACCGAACTGACGCTTTTGCGGGGTGCGTCGTCAGCCGGAACAGAATCCGACCAACTCGGATTTAGCTTTGGCGAAATGGTCACCAATGTGGAGAGACTGTTGCGAGACATCGGCCTAACGAAAGATTTCTCGCGCCTGATTATCATTTGTGGGCATAGTTCGGCGAGCTTAAATAATCCGCATGAATCGGCCTTTAACTGCGGCGCTTGCGGCGGCGTTCGAGGGGGCCCGAATGCCAGGGCAGTTACGCAAATGGCCAATGATTCGCGTGTCCGGGACGCGATTGGGCCTCACGGGTTGCCAATTCCAGCCGATACGGTGTTCGTCGCGGCAAACCATAACACCTGTAATGATCGGATCGAGATTTTTGATCGGGATTAAGTTCCTCAATCGCATCAGCACGAATTAAACGCGATTGAAGTAACCATTCGAGCGGCACTAACTCGCAATGCTCATGAGCGATGCCGAAGATTTGAATCGTCTAAGTTGTCTCTCGAGCTCGCTGAAGCGATCAAGCACGTTGACGAGCGGGCGGAGGACTTATCGCAGA
>JANMEB010000043.1:0-4142 GCA_031376585.1 Planctomycetota bacterium
TCATCGAAGTTGAGACCATCGTCTTGGTTGACGGTCACAGTAAAGGTATGTGATTCACCGACCGCGTTCACGCCGTCGGCCGAAATGGTGATGTTGGCATCCACAAATCGTTTGAGCGCTGGCCCACTGCCATTTGGTCCGCTACCGTCGCCAACCGTGGTCGGATCGGTATCGCGCACCAAATTCACGCCATCCAAAATGAAAGTCGCGTAACCGTTGCCGGTCACCTTGCCTGCGGTGGCACTACTAAAGGTCACATCAAATTGGCCGCTGCCATTCGTCAGGCCCATGATGCTGCTGGGATCAGCCGCTACCAAATCGCTTGGAGCGCTGATGTCTGGGATCGCACCGTTGGTACCATCGAGGCCAACGGTCACAGCCGCGCCGGACACTGGCGCGAAACCAGTGACTCCGTCGCCACCTTCATCGAAGCTGAGACCATCGTCTTGGTTGACGGTCACGGTGAAGGTATGTGATTCACCGACCGCGTTCACGCCGTCGGCCGAGATGGTGATGTTGGCATCCACAAATCGTTTGAGCGCTGGCCCACTGCCATTGGGCCCGCTACCGACGCCAACCGTGGTCGGATCGGTATCGCGCGCCAAATTCACGCCGTCCAAAAGGAAAGTCGCGTAACCGTTGCCGGTCACCTTGCCGGTGGTGGCACTACTAAAGGTCACATCAAACTGGCCGCTTACGTTGGTCAGGCCCATGATGCTACTGGGATCAGCCGCTACCAAATCGCTTGGAGCGCTGATATCTGGGATCGCACCGTTGGTACCATCGAGGTTCACGGTCACGGCCGCGCCGGAAACCGCTGCGAAACCAGTGACTCCGTCGCCACCTTCATCGAAGTTGAGACCATCGTCTTGGTTGACGGTCACGGTGAAGGTATGCGATTCACCAACCGCGTTTACGCCGTCGGCGGAGATGGTGATGTTGGAATCAACAAAACGCTTGAGGGCAGGGCCGGAACCGCCATTTGGATCGGATGTATCCGCAGGGTCGGGAGTGTTCGGGTCGGTATCGACGATCGCGCCACCGCTAAAATACGCGTTGCCAATAACTTTGCCCGCAGTCGCACTGGTGAACGACACGGTGAAGAAACCGTTAGCGTCCGTCAGGCCCATCGCGACGCTTGGATCACTTGGTAACTCATCGATGGGAGCGCTGAGATCGGGAACGGCTCCGTTAACACCGTCCAATTGAACGGTCACGGTTTGACCGGCATATGGTGCGAAGCCATCAAACGCGTCGCCACCAAACATGTTGGCAGGCAGTCCGTCGTCAAACTCTAGAAACGCGGCGAAGTCGTGCGACTGACCAACTTCGTTGACTCCGTCGGCCGAAATACTAATTCGGGTTTGGGTGAGGGCTTGACCGAAATAATGGTCGAGATCACTGTCCATCACTGTCGCCGGAACATTCGGATTCATAATCGGGTTGCCGTTGGCATCAACTGGAGTACCCGTAACCGTACCGGTGTTTACATATTGACCAAGGGCGGCAATGCCATTGGCGAGGAAAACCCAGGTCTCACCCGGATCGAGCCTGCCGTCCATGTCGGTGTCGCCCGAGTCGAATACCGGAGTGACTCCCATCTGGTCATCGACAACAACCACATTGGCCAGTTCGACGTTGCCCGGGTTGGTGACGTTGTATGTCCACGTGACCGGGCTTCCGATCAGAAGGTTTGGACCCGTCGGGCTATTGTTATCGGTGCCGTTGGTCAGCTTAACGATCGCGACATCGGCGGCCGCTAAATGAAATGTGTAAGTAACGTTGGCCGAGCCGAGGCCGGTGGTCACAATGGAAACATTCTGATTGAGATTTCCTCCGCCGATAATGGAAATCGAGGTTCCCGCCAAGCCACTATACGAGTAGTCCATCGTGCCGACGCCGGTGAACAAGGCTAGGTTGATTGCATCGGTATACATGTGGGACTCAAATTGCGGATCGGAATCACTTGTGGGGGGCACCCCGACAGAAGTATTGCCCGGAACGATAATAAAGCCGGTGTCCGTGGCGACGATCGAAGTTAGTCCGACGATCGCTGGACCGCTCGCAGTCCCGGAGCCATTCACTGTTGCTTTGTATTGTGCCTGCGAAGTTCCAGTGTTGGTGAGTGAACCCGTGGTGCTGGTATCCATTTGCAGATTGACATTGAGATCGATCTGATCGAGGATTCGGTACCCTCCTTGGGTATCGAATTGGGAGAGCGAAAGAATCACGGGTCCAAAATCGGTTGGCGTGACGGGTAAAGACGCAGAAAACATTTCCGAATCCAACATCTGCCGGACTTCAAGCGGTTCAAAAGCCAGCAAACACGGCGCTTGACGTTTGATCGTTCGAGGTTGGAATAATTTTCGTTGGCGACGAGACACGGCCCGCGTCCATCGTTTCATCGGTTGAAGTATGCGCATGGTTTATGCTCCTGTTGACTGTGGGTTAATTGAACGATTCGTTCGCTGACAAAAAAATGCCCTTTGCCCGAACGTAAGTTTGGGCCCGATTCAATTTCATGCGAAATATGAGCCCACAAACCAGTGGCTCTGTCAACCATGGGCGGTACCGCGCACCCGATATTTTGCCCAAAAATCAAGCGAACAGATCTCAATTTGTGTCGAAATTACGCTTGAAAAATGAAGCTATCGGCGAGCTGCATTCGTAAGGTTGCAATCAAAGAACTGTGCGAGATACTTGACCTTCGCACGGCTCGTCTAATTCTTCTTCGATGGATGAATTACCAAATTCGAATACGTTCGGATTCTGGCTTGAACAATCGATCCTTGGTTGAGACGCTAAACGCAGTGTAAAAAGCATCAATGTTGGTCACCGGCCCGTTGGCTCGAAAGTACGATGGCGAATGCGGGTCAGTGACGAGTCGGCGAACCATATCTTCGTCGCGGTACTTGCGCCGCCAGACTTGGCTCCAACCGACAAAAAATCGTTGATCCCCCGTAAAGCCATCAAGTTTCGCGGCGGGTTGGTCGCCCAGCGAAATCTTGTACGCTTTGAACGCAATCGCCAATCCGGCAAGGTCGGCGATGTTCTCGCCCAAAGTAAACTCGCCGTTGACTTTCTTGCCCGGTAGTGGCTCGTACTCGCCGTATTGCGCGATCAGCCGATCCTTAAGCTTTTTGAATTCAGTTTGGTCGACTTCCGTCCACCAGTTTTTCATATTGCCGTCGCCGTCGTAGCGACTACCTTGATCGTCGAAAGCGTGGCTGATCTCATGTCCGATCACAGCACCAATACCGCCATAGTTAATCGCATCATCGGCGTCGGGGTTGAAAAACGGAGGTTGCAGGATTGCAGCGGGAAACACGATCTCATTCTTGCTAGGGTTGTAATAAGCATTGACGGTTTGCGGAGTCATGCCCCACTCTTCGCGGTCGATCGGCTTGCCCAATTTTCCGATCATGCGTCGATATTCGACTTCGTTGGAACGCATTACGTTTCCTCCCAAATCGTCGGCCTTCACAACTAGGCCGGAATAGTCGCGCCATTTATTGGCGTAACCGATCTTCGTAGTGATCTTGCTCAGTTTGCCTTGGGCGGCTTTCTTCGTCTCGGGAGTCATCCAAGTTAATTCGTTGATGCTCAGCTCAAAAGATTTGAGCAAGTTCTTTACGAGGTGATCCATTCGCTGTTTGTGTTCGGGCGGGAAATGTTTTTCGACGTAAAGTTTGC
Source organism: Planctomycetota bacterium (assembly GCA_031376585.1). Taxonomy (GTDB): domain Bacteria; phylum Planctomycetota; class Planctomycetia; order Pirellulales; family Pirellulaceae; genus JANMEB01. Next base: position 3,694 of record JANMEB010000043.1, read on the forward strand.
CGACGACTTCTCCTAACGCTCCGAAATCGCCTGCACCTTCACCGCCGATGGCCGCGACTGCGCGACGCCAACGTGGTTTTTGTTCTGGGACGCCGCCCAGCACTTTTTCATGGAGAGTAAAATGCGCATCCGCGAACGGTTGGGAAAGATTTTTGGCATAAGCGTCGATCAAGTTGTATTCCAGGAAAAGCTTCCACGTCTCCAGCGGGACTTCGTCAAAGACTTGGTCAAAGCCAGTGAAAAAGCTCGGCGTGGCCACATTGATTTCCTCGATCGTGCCAACGTCGGCACCTTCCAAGAATCGCTGGAAGTCAAAATGCGCGGCGATCTTGCCGAGGTCGGCCACCGAATGTTTGTTGTAACGCTTTTCGGCGTCTCGCAATTCAGTTCGCGGCCACTGATGCGTGGCCAATTTCGTTTCGAGGGCCACGATTTCGTTTGCGGCTTGG
>JANMEB010000157.1:0-27762 GCA_031376585.1 Planctomycetota bacterium
CTTCAGTTGCCGCAGGCCAACGGCCACGCCGACGATATCCGCGATGGAATCGATTGCACCGACTTCGTGAAAGTGAACTTTTTGGATATCGCAGCCGTGAACTTTGGCCTCGGCCTCGCCCAATCGCTGAAAAATTGTCAAAGCCAACTGTTGCTCTGCGTCGTCCAGTCCGCTTTGGCGGATAATCTTTTCGATGTCGCGTAAGTGGCGGTGCTTGTGTTCGGGCTGATGCCGAACATCGACTTTCATTGCCCGCAGGCCCATCCGTCGGACTTCGGTTCGTTCGAATTCAAGTCCCTCGATCCCCAAGGTCGCGATTTTCTGATTCAACAATTCCAAGGGAACGCCGGCATCGACCAAAGCCCCAAGGACCATGTCGCCGCTAATTCCGCTTTGGCAATCGAAATAGACCGAGAGCATGTTGCGGGGATTCCTGTTCGAACCGCTTGGGCCAATGTTTACGTGCGAATTACTTTCACGCTCGCACGATGATTCGTCAATCCGATGCATTCGGGTCGCGTTATCATGTTCCCGGTGGTGCCAGCGCCGAAGCGGCGGTTAAACATCCGCTTGCTTCGGTTATGCGATATGATGTTGAAACGGCCAATCCAAAGGCTGATGCAGTGAAATCAGGAGTCGTCTCGATGAAGGATATATTGGCGATTGTTCTGGCAGGTGGCAAAGGCTCGCGGTTAGAGCCGCTGACGCGCGATCGCGCCAAACCAGCGGTACCGTTCGGCGGAAGTTATCGGATCATCGATTTTACGTTGTCGAACTGCTTGAATAGCGGAATTCGCCGGCTGCTGGTGTTGACCCAATACAAAGCGATGAGCTTGTGGCGACACATCGATTTTGGCTGGCGGCAATTTTTCTGTCGTGAATTGGGCGAGTTTATTGACGTGGTGCCGCCACAGCAACGAATCGACGAAAAATGGTACCAGGGGACCGCCGACGCGGTTTACCAAAATATCTACTTGTTAGAAAAGGAGCGACCGCAATACGTTGTGATCCTGGCTGGCGATCACATTTACAAGATGAATTATCAGTCGATGGTCGATTTTCACAAAAGCAAATCGGCCAAGTTGACGATTGGAGCTTTGGTTGTCGACTGCCAGTCCGCTCGTTCGTTTGGCGTCATGCAAGTCAATTCAAACGATCAAGTCATCGGATTCGACGAAAAGCCGTCGCAACCCAAGGCATTGGAAGATCAGCCGGGTCATTGTTTGGCAAGCATGGGGATTTACGTTTTCGATGCTCGATTCTTATTCGAGCAACTGTGTCGCGATGCGAATAACCCAACAAGCTCGCATGACTTCGGCAAGGACATCATTCCGTCGATCATAGATTCGAACCAAGTTTTTGCGTATCGATTCCGCGATGAAAATCGAAAGGGTTCGGCTTATTGGCGCGATGTGGGAACGCTGGACGCTTATTTTCAAGCCAATATGGATTTGATCAGCGTCGATCCGCTGTTAAATATGTACGACGATGAGTGGCCTATCCGCACGCTGCAAATCAATGCGCCACCCGCAAAGTTCGTGTTTGGCAGCTCGGGGGATTCCGATCGCGTTGGACACGCGATGGACAGTGTCGCGTGCAACGGTTGCATTATTTCTGGTGGATCGGTTGAGCGAAGCGTCTTGGGGCATGGCGTGCGCGTGAATAGTTACGCACAGGTCTCCGACTCCATCCTTTTTGATTACGTTACGATTGGCAGGCGGGCCAAAGTTCAGCGCACGATTATCGACAAGGGAGTCACCGTTCCCCCGGGAGTTGAGATTGGTTTCGATCTGGCATTGGATCGAAAACGGGGATTCACCATCACCGAAAGCGGTATTGTCGTGGTCGCCAAAGGGGAACGCATCGACGAACTCGAGCAATTGATCGCCGCTAGGGTGTAGGAGCAAAATGGGTCGCAAGGCAAATGCTCAAACGGATCGCGCAACGGTCCAGAATTTAACGGACATCTTCAATATCGGAAAGTCCATTGCCGACGACTTGCACCGCATTGAAGTTCACGGCGCTCAACAACTGATTGGCAACGATCCGTGGGAAATTTACACGAAGGTTTGCCGTCATGATGGTTTTATGCACGACCCTTGTTTGCTTGACGTGTTCATATCGGCAATCGATTACATGAACGGCGGTGCACCGAAAAAGTGGTGGAAGTTCACGGCACAACGCAAGAAAATTTACGGCGATCAACTGCATGCAATGAAGACCCAATTTCCCATCAATGTTTAACCGCCCGGCTTCCGAGCGCTGCGAACTCTTCGCATTGCCCGCTTGAACGGTGGCGCAGCAAAGGCCCGAAGCGGACCGGTTAAACAAGAGATTACGCAGAGATTTAATCGGTTGAAATCAACGGGCCAGTCGATCCCAAGCCGCCTTTAAGGTCGGACGGTGGAGATTTCTTTGGCGCTGGTGGAGTCGCTTGCTGGGCGGCCGCACTGGCATTGGCTTCTCGTTCTTCTTCTTCGCTCCATTCCACGCGCCGGCGCGAAAGACCAATTTTTCGCTCATCGGTATCGACACGTAGGATTTTCACTTCCAGCTCGTCACCGACTTTGACGACTTCCTCGGGGTTTTCGACTTTGTGATCGGCAAGCTCCGAAATGTGTAACAAGCCTTCCAGGCCGTCTTCCAATCCAACAAATACACCAAAGTTAGTAATCTTGGTGACTTTGCCGCGGACGATACTACCGGGTTGATACTTGCTGGGGATGTCGGCGGTCCACGGATCGCTCGCCAATTGTTTGAGGCCCAGTGCGATTCGCCGCCGCTCGGTGTCTACCGAAAGGACTTTGCACCGAACCTCCTGGCCCTTTTCGAGCATTTCGTTGGGATGGCTGATCTTGCGAGTCCACGACATGTCCGAGACGTGTAGAAGTCCATCGATCCCTTCCTCCAACTCGATGAACGCACCGTAGTTGGTCAGGTTGCGAACTTTACCAGCGACCATCGTATCGATCGAGTATTTGTCCTGGACCTTGTCCCAAGGATTCTTTTGCGTTTGCTTCATTCCCAGCGACATTTGTTCGCCTTGTTTATCAATGCCCAAGACGTAAACATTGATTTCATCGCCGACTTGGACCAGTTCGCTGGGGTGATTTACTCGTTTCACCCACGACATTTCGCTGATATGAACCAAGCCTTCGATTCCCGGCTCAAGTTTCACGAAAGCGCCATAACTCATCACGTTGACGACTTCGCCTTTATGAATACTGCCGACCGGATATTTTTCCTCAACATTGTCCCACGGATTAGGCTGCAATTGTTTAATACCCAAGGCAACTTTAACTTTCTCTCGGTCAACGTTGAGCACTTTGACTTCGAGTTCTTGATCGATTGAAACCATTTCAGATGGATGGCCGATGCGTGTGTGCGACATATCGGTAATGTGCAGCAAGCCATCGATGCCGCCCAAGTCCACGAACGCGCCGAAGTCAGCGATGTTCTTGACAACGCCTCGACGGACTTGGCCGATTTCCAATTCGGCAAGCAATTTTTGCTGTGCGTATTGGCGTTCCTTTTCGATCAGCGAGCGACGGCTGACGACAATGTTGCGGCGCTGTTCGTCGATTTTCAAAACTTCGCATTGGACAGTTCGTCCAATGTAGTCGGCGATGTCGCCGGGGCGACGGATATCGACTTGGCTCGCTGGCAGGAACACCGGAACGCCGATGTCAACCAAAAGCCCGCCTTTGATTTTTCGTGTGACCATACCGGTGATGATGTCGCCTTCATTGACTTGCGAAATGATTCGCTGCCAATGCAGGATGCTGTCGGCTTTCCTTTTGCTGATCGAGATCAAACCGGTTTGATCTTCCGCCATCCCGGTTTCGTCTTCGAGATCTTCAATCAGGACTTGAATGACGTCGCCGACTTGTGGTTGAGGATCGTGCGCTTCCCATTCCGAGCGCGGAATGGTTGCTTCGCTTTTGAAGCCGATATCGATGAGGATGAGGTCAGCATCGACCCGTAGGATTTTTCCGGAAACGATCTTGTTTAGTTCATACGTCTGTTCCACAGTATCGGTTTGAGCACGGTAGAGCGTGTCAAAATCCTCGGACTCCATCGGAAACAAATTTCCAATTTCGTTCTCGATCGCATCATCTTCCAAAGCACGAATTAATTGTCGGTCAACCATAAATCTCTCAAAAATCCCGCGAGGGGCCGGGAAATGGGGGGTAGCGTCGAACGAATCGACGGCAGAAGACGGTCGTTTTCGTCCAGCAACGCCGCTGGACGAAGCACACCAATCTAACAAATGCGGCTTTTTTCAGCAACTCACGCTGTGGGTAATAGAAGTCACCCAGAATTCGCGACCCAGTAGGCGCCAAGAACCGATTCACGCCTGGGATCGCGGCTGTTTGTCAACCGAAAATAAAATACCCCGTAATCGCCGAAATGAACAACGAGGCCTGCATGACGATCCCGTAAATAAACAGAGAACGGCCCTGCATAAATGCAAAAACCACGCAATATTGGATCGTCAGCACGCACATTACGCCGTGAATCACCCCAGCCCGAAATGCATTGAACGAAATGTAGATCATGCAGAGTGCGGCGATCACGGTCGACGTGACAAAGCTAATTTGGACCGAATCAACTTTCGTCGCCAAACGGTCCATCAGGAGGATGGTCAACACGCCCGCAACAATAATCAAACCGAATCCTAACAGTGCACCGATAGCGACGACGATCGAATCCGATCCGTCGCCAAAATCTTGATTAATTGCTGAGTTTGGGGCGGCTTGAATTTCTTTCTCGGCCATCGCCAACAAGCGATCGGTATCGGTTTCGATGAATGTTGTCGCGGCGCCTGTTTGAAGTTTGACGTCCGAAAATGTTTCAAGTCGTTCTCCGGTTTCTCTATTGAAACCGCAATGCACGCAGATGATGGCTGTCGGTGACATTTCGACTGCGCACTTGGGGCACACTGGCTTTGTGGTGACCGCTTTGACTCCGGCATCGTCGAGTAAATCGAGGATGGGATTAAATCTATCTCCGCGACTAAAAATTCCGCCGTTCGGAGAAGTTGGTTTCGCATCCAGGGCAACTTTGGGAGGCGATTGCAGCGTGAGATTTGAATTGGAACCACTCATTGATGCGCCCGATCCAACGACTCGAGTTCCATCTTGTCGCGTTAGGCCAACCGTCGATGCTTTTTTGGCGGCGTCGGGCTGTTTTTGCGCAGCGGTTTTTTGATTGGCCGGAGAACTGTTAATCACGACCGGTTGAGCGCACTTCGGGCACTTGACGCGCTTGCCGGCGAACTCGTCTTTAACGGCAAATGAAAAACTGCAATTGCAACTGGCTTTAATTGGCATGGAAAGCCTGAAATGAGTAGACGCACGCTTCAAGGAAGTATATCTTGATCGCGGAATATCGGTATTTTCAATTCCTAAATTGACCCAAGTCCTGTTGCCGAGGGAAATAAGGCGTTACAATCGGTAGCCTTGCGAATTCCTGGCTGGTCCAACTCTGTTGATTACTAAGATTCTACACATGTCGGCCTGCCTTTGGCGAGAATCAGTCTCCACGTTTCTGACAAAATGTCATTGACGGGATTACAGAGACCTGGGTTTTTGGCTCACGCCAAGCCCGTTTTTCTCGCGATTTTACTGCGTCCCTGTTCGACTAGGCAAAAAACAGGCAGAATTGGCGCACCAATTGCCTTGGTGCATCGCTTCGAAATCTCTTCGGCATTTCTGTCAGTACGTTATCCGATCGCCATACGAAGGAAAAGCTTCCAATGTCCACAACCGTCAAAGCCAAAAAGAAAACCTCTGTAAACTTGCAACCGCTAGGCGACCGATTGGTCGCGCAACGGGCCGAGTCTCTATCGAAAACTACCGGCGGAATCTTCTTGCCCGATTCCGCACGCGACAAACCGACGCGCGGCGTTGTTATCAGCATCGGGGAAGGCCGTCTCTTGAAAAACGGAACTCGTGTTCCCCTCCAAGTCAAAGCCGGCGACCAAATTCTATTTACCAGCTATGGTCCCGAAGAATTCAAAATCGGCGACGAGGATTACTTGTTGCTTTCGGAAAACGACGTGTTTGCCATTTTGGATTAGCCCTCGCTCGATTTCTCATTCACAACTTAAGTCAACTCATTCGAATACAGGAGTATTTTTCTCATGCCTAAGATGATCGCGTTTGAACAAGAAGCCCGCGAAGCCATTCGTCGCGGTGTATCCAAATTGGCCCGCGCCGTCAAAGTAACTTTGGGGCCCAAGGGCCGTAATGTCATTTTGCAAAAGAGCTTCGGCTCGCCCACGGTTACTAAAGACGGCGTCAGCGTCGCCAAGGAAATTGAACTAGAAGACACTTACGAAAATATGGGCGCGCAGATGGTCCGCGAAGTCGCCAGCAAAACTAGTGACGTCGCCGGCGACGGAACGACCACAGCAACCGTGTTGGCCGAAGCCATCTTCAACGAGGGCTTGCGAGCCGTGACCGCCGGAATCAACCCAGTGCAATTGAAAATGGGGATCGAACGCGCGGTCAAAGACATCAATCAAAAATTGACCAACATGGCCATCAAGATCAAAAACAAAGAGGAAATGGCTAATGTCGCGGCAATTGCCGCGAACAACGACCGCGAAATCGGCCAGTTGCTCGCCGGTGCGATGGAAAAAGTCGGCAAAGACGGCGTCATCACGGTCGACGAGGGCCGCGGGCTTCATACCGAAGTCGAATGGGTCGAGGGCATGCAGTTCGATCGTGGTTATTTGTCGCCGTACTTCATCACCGACACGGCCGCAATGCAGTGCGTGCTGGAAGACTGCTACATCTTGATCTACGAGAAGAAGCTCACCAACATCAAGGACTTGGTTCCGCTTTTGGAAAAAGTCGTTCAGCAAAACAAGCCGTTGCTGATCGTCGCCGAAGACGCTGAGGGCGAAGCCTTGGCGACGCTAGTGATCAACCGCCTTCGCGGCACGTTCGCTTGCTGTGCGGTCAAAGCTCCTGGTTACGGCGACCGTCGCAAATCCATGCTCGAAGACGTCGCTTGCCTCACCGGCGGCACTGCAGTTTTCGAAGCGCTAGGCATGAAGCTCGAATCGCTTTCGCTGTCGGATCTCGGACGCGCCAAGAAAGTCATCGTGGAAAAGGAAAACACGACGATCATCGAAGGTGCCGGTAAGAGCGCGGACATCAAAGCTCGGATTGATCAAATCCGACGCGAAATTGAAAACACGACCAGCGATTACGATCGCGAGAAATTGGAAGAACGCTTGGCCAAACTCGCGGGCGGAGTTGCTAAAGTAAACGTCGGAGCGGCGACCGAGAGCGAAATGAAGGAAAAGAAAGCCCGCGTGGAAGACGCTTTGCACGCAACGCGAGCTGCGGTAGAAGAAGGTATTCTGCCCGGTGGCGGCGTCGCGCTGCTGCGAGCGGCAAACGACTGCAAGCCAGATGCTGATTTGACCGATGACGAAAAAGTCGGTTACAACATCGTTGTGAAATCGTGCCGCGCACCGCTCACGATGATCGCCGACAACGCTGGCCAGGATGGCGGCATTGTCTGCGAAAAAGTCGCCGATGCCAAAGGCAATGTCGGCTACAACGCGTTGACCAATGTCTACGAGGACTTGGTGAAAGCTGGCGTCATCGACCCTGCCAAAGTCGCCAAGACCGCATTGGCAAATGCCGCGAGCGTTGCGATCTTGTTGTTGACGAGCGATGCACTGGTCGCCGAGATGCCCAAGAAGGGCGAGAAGTCAAAGCAGGGCCACGGCGGCGATCACGACATGTATTAATCGACGCATTCTGAAATTTCAATCAACCAAACCCGCTCGTCATTTTGACGGCGGGTTTTTTCGTGGCTCAAAAATTATTTGCATAACGCCCTGTGGCAACACGTGCAGCTCGGATATTTGGTCGCGACACAGATTGTCGTATCAGCGCTCGACCGAATTGCGTTGTAACAGTGTTTTCGGCAAGCCATTGACGGTCACGCGGATCGAAGCTTGTAAGCTAGACCGAGCATTCATTTGGTTCAGACAAAGCAAGACTAACTGCCTTCGTTCGTTCGTCGACTTCCGAAGCAAGTTTTTCCAAGTTGGTGACGGTGATTTGTCGCCTAGAAACTTGGATCAGTTCTTCGGCCTGCAAATGCCCCAGAACGACGGTTACCGTTTCTCGCGTGCTGCCGATGACGTTAGCCATCTCCAAATGGGTCAATTTGATGTCAAGTCGAATGCCACCGTCCACTGGTTGGCCGTAACGCTCCACCAATTCGATCAACAAGTGAATGAGTCGCTTGCGATTGGACTGAAACAGCAGATTGCGCAACCGTCGCTCAATACGCTGGCGACGGAAACCGATAATTTTTGAAATTCCGATGCTGATCGCGGGATGTCGTTCCATCAGCGCGAGCATCTCTTGTTTGGGAACTAGTGCGACTTGGGAATTGAGAACTGCTTCGGCATACTCATTTCGAACTTCGTTGGCGATCACAGCAAATTCACCGAAAAGTTCGCCGGGTTCAATAAACGACATGATGGATTGTTTGCCATCGGCCGTGATCTGACAGATTTTGACGCGTCCGGAAATTAGAACGAAAACGCCGTCTGCAAAATCGGCAGGCAGGTAAGCCGGTTCACCGCGCTTAATTTGGCGGAATTTGGAGACAGATTCCAATCTTTCGATTTCCACAACTGCCAAATGTTCAAACAACGCGCAATTCTTCAGAGGCCAATTAGATTCCGCCACCGTCGTCTCCTCGTACAATCGCTATCCATCTATTCCAAACAATACGGCCCGAAGCCCATGAAGGGTCTGAAACGAAGATGTATTCTTGGCCACTAATCTTGTGATTAGGTTACCGATTGCACAAAAAACTTGTCTTTATTGAGGTTATACCGACGAAAAGTGTGCCTGCCTTTGCTAATTTGGCCAAGATCGCGAAAATTCATCTTTAAAGATTACCTGCCACCACCCGCCGGTTGAATTCCGCGGAAAGCGCCTGCAGGTCCCCCGCCTTGCCCCCCACCTTGCCCGCCTCCTTGACCGCCGCGGCCGCCTTGATTGCCGCGATTCTGCTGGCCCTGTCGGTTGCCGCGATTCATTTGTTGCATCATCTGAATCATCTGATTACGAGCGTCGGCTTGCTGTTGAGCCTGTTGGGTGCCCGGAGCATTGTTTTGCGTTACGTTAGGTGTTCCAGCGGGTTGCGCGGAGCCCGTAGTTGTTGTTGAGTCCGAGATTTCGATTTTATCGCCGAGAGCCGCCTTGAGGCTTTGACCGATCAACTTGGCGTTGCGTCCCTCCAACGGCATAATCACGTACGACGATTGACTCAGTTCGGGCACATCGAGCCTTTGAACAACCTTCAAGATAATTTCATAGATGAATGGTGGACCGAAAACGAGCAAGTTGCGACTCGTTTCATCGACGCCCAAAATTGCCTTGGGAGCTTTCTGCTCTTCTTCGGACTGCTGTTGACCGCCGCCGCGAGCTTGCATGAGTCGTTGCAAGATTTGTTGTTCGGGCGCTTGGCCTTGAGCAGCTTGATTGGCATCCGCTTCTGAACGAATCATATCCGGCATGATACTCGTGATCATATCTTTCAATTTCACAGGGTCATGGTGAATGACCGGAATTGTGTAGAAGTCGCCTTGGACCTTCGGATCGTGCGGTGCTCCTGGTTGATCAATGTACTCCAATATCAAAGGCGAAATTACATCTAAGTTGCTGTCGCTAGTGCCAATGATCAAAGCGCGCAATTCCAAATCCGCAATAATAACGACATCTCCCTCCAACTTAAACACACCTTCGTCGGACGAACCGGACGAGCCTCCGCCGCCAAATAGATCGCCCATTCCGGGAATCATATTGTTGACACCCGCTCCGATGAGACCCGAAAGCGGATCCGAAGCGCCTGACGACGAGCCGCCTTGACCGATCAATTTTTCCAAAATGCTTTTAGCAACTTTCGGGTCGCGGTACTTTAAATAAAACACGGAGGTTCGCCATTCGGTAGTGAGTGTCGCGAACTCATTGCGTAACAAAGCTTCATATTCATCCAGCGCGTCTAAATCGTCCGAGCTGACCACGATTCCATACTCGGTAATTTTGACATCGACTTTGGCGCCAGGAACGGATTTCGGCTCGTCTTGTTCGTCGGATTGCGATGTCGTCGGTTCTTGAAACGCGACAACTGCAGTTGGTGTTACCCAGGGAAGGCAGCGAAAAGCCGCGAAAGCAGCGGCGTCGCGAACGCGATTCCAGCTAGATTTTTTCGAGTCCTTTTTCTCGTTGGGTTGCAGATCTTGCTGTTCGGCGGGGTCTTGTTCAGGCTGAGAATACTCGTCAAAAGCACCATGCGGCTTCAGATCCTTTGGCATGAATATTTGCAATCGATTTTGCCGACCCGTCGTCTGAAACAAATCTTCCAGGTAGTTCGGCGCTACCGTTGAGCCATCCAAGGCGATGATGCGAGTTTTAGATCGCGGCCCGGAACGGAGACTAACTTCCACGTCGAGCTGTTCCACGAAGCCCTTGACGGCGGTAACTTCCTGCGGCGTGCCTTTAACAATCAAGCGGTCGTAGGTTTCATCAGGAAAGAACACGGGACCCTGAACCGGCGTCTTAATATCGCTATCTTCGTCGCGGCGATAAAGTTGATCCAAATAGGTCATCGCCTTGGCGGTCGTGATGTGTTTCAATTCAATCACGGCAAAACCTTCGCCGCCTGAGCCCAGTTCATTCAAAATTTCTTCGATGCGGTGATGATCGTCCTCACGCCCTAGCAGGATCGCTTGGGCCGTAGTTTTGTCGATTTCAAATTTGACATCTCGGCCTACCATGAGTGCGTTAATGACTTTGAACGCCATATCCATATCGCCACTGATTGAATACTTTTTCAGAAAGGGTTTTTCTATCGTAGTTGAATTCGCAGTTGCGTCTTTGACGTCCAATTGCGCGAGCAAGGTTTCGAATTGTTTTACTTTGGTGGCTGATCCGCGAAAGATGAGTTCCGTGCTCAATGGCTGAACCATGACTTTCAATTGCCCGTCGGGCGATTGATTGTTGGCGTCTAGATCGAGCAGCACACGGGCAGCCTCTAACACCGATTCTGGATCGATATGTTCAAGCTGATGTTTGCGGACCACAAAACGACTGTCGCCAAACCTCAATCGCGCCGTTTCCAACACTTGGCGAATCGTACGTAGAGTTTGGCCTTTCTCGCGCACGATCATCTGATTGGCTGATGGTATCACGTGGAAGCCGTCGCTATGCGAACGAGAGATCAAGGCTTCAATTTGGTTGTCGATCTGCGCGTCTTCCAAGCCTTCCAAATCAAAAACACATTTAAGAATCTCGTGTTTGCCACGCTTGTCGAGTTCTTCTGGTTTAACCGTTTCGATCAGGTCGTCGGGAATGTTGCGTTCGGTCGACACCAATACGAGCATCTGTTTATTGCGCGCCAACGTAAAACCACGGAGGGCCAAGGCGTAATTGATTTGATCGAGCGCCTCCATCACGGTGTATTCTTGGTCGTCGTGATACTTGAAAGTTCCTTCGGGCTCGGCTTCGATCGGTTGAAGTGAAAACCCGGCTTGTTCCGCAAAGAACTGAATGACTTCGGACCAAGGAGCATCGACGAACTTGAAACGAATGCTGCCGTTCGGCTGGACTTCGATTCCTTTCGCTTTGGATTGCGTTTCGTCGTCAGCTTGTCGTTCTTCGCTCGTTTCATCCTGAGCAGGCACTGTGGAGTTGGTCGGTTCGGACTCTTGGCTCATCAGTGAAGCCGTTGAGCAAACCGCGCCACTGGCGATCGCTGCCCCCAAAACCAATTTGATCCACCGAGCGTCAAAAATTTGCATTTCAGTTTCCAATTCCTAAAACGTGATCATCATCCGACAACGCTAGTTTCGTCGCCAATCCGCAGACTGCCACCGTGTCCACATTCTAAACCGTGTCCACATTCTAATTGGTTTTTCCCATGCGTCCAAACCACGGCGTGAAACCTGGACATTGCAAATGACGAAATTGCGGGTTTTGAAGCGTGGGTATTTCGGCGACCAATTCCATTAACCCAAGAGGCGTCTGAATGTTTCGGAAATACCAATTTTGTCGGCAGAAATTAACTCCGCTGCGGTGCCACGCGAAAATGCCAGATTCGACAAACGGCACAAACGTCTGTTAGAATTAATTTCCGCAAGGCAGTTTCGGCAGTTTTTGCGTCAGCGAAATCATGGAAGTCATTCTACCGCCATCCGTTGTGCCATGTTGTTTCCGAGTTCTGGCATTCACGTTTTTTGCACTCGGCTGTGATTGCAGCATTCCGATCCAGGCTAACGACGACATTCCCGGCGTCAAGTTAATCGATCCGCGTTCGTATGGATTTCACGCGACTCCAGCCGCCGTTATCGTCCCGGCCGACATGCGCGTCTTGACGCAATACTGCGACGAAGTGGTTGTCGCCAAAGTCCACGCTCAAGTCGGCGATAATTTCATTCTGCTCATGCCCGATGGTCGGCTCGAAGATCGCCGCCCTGACCAAGTCCAGGCGACCGAAAAAGAATTTGTTTCAATTGAAATGGACCAATTGGCAGCTCGGCTATTAGTTGGCCCGCTTGCGGATTTCAAAGTTAAGAAATCGAAATATCACCTCTTCATTTACAACTCTTCCGAAGCCTACGTTGACGCCACTCGAAGGATCCTTGACTCGATGAACCGCGGCCTCTTGAACTTTAGCCGTAAGCTCGGCTGCGAAGCACACGAACCGATCGTCCCTTTGGTCGTGGTAATGTTCCAAAAGGAAGCTGAGTTTCAGAATTACAAATCCATGCCTCCGCAAGTCATTGCGTACTACAACGTGGCGACGAATCAAATCGTTCTGCACGAAGAATTGCCACTGATGAAGACCCGGCCAGATTTGGCCTTGGGTCAAGCGCTTTCGACCATTGCGCATGAAGGCACGCATCAAATCCTCCACAACATCGGCGTGCAGCAACGCCTTTCGGTTTGGCCAATGTGGCTTAACGAAGGTCTCGCGGAATATTTGGCCCCCACGAGCTTTGGCAGAAATAATCGCTGGAAGGGTGCCGGCGAGATCAACGATCTCCGCATGTTGGAGCTCGAATCGTACATCCAAAGCCGCTCGTTCAAAGGCCTCGATGGCGAGACGATTAAGTCGACCGTTCAAGCACAACAACTTGACTCAACCGGCTACGCGACTGCTTGGGCCATCACACACTACCTTTGCGAAAAGCAAAATAAAAAATTCCAGGATTACATGAAATTACTCAGCGGCATGAAACCGCTTCAGGGAATGGCGGCCAAGCCCGGAGAGCCAATTCCGGGAAACATTGAACACTTTCAGGCGTTTTTCGCAACAGAATTTGCTCAAGTTGAAGCCGAGATCGTGCGTCACTTGGAAAAGCAACCGTATATTTCGCCCGTCGCCGATTCGCCACATTTTGTGGCCATGATTCAATATTCCAACGGTCGCAAGAACGTTCGCCGCGGCGGATTCTTTTATCGCCGCGAAGACGCCGATCAATGGCTGCAAGATTACTTGAACGAACTGGAGGAATCCGTCCGCGTTTCGGCCGAATCCAACATCGAACAATTTCGCAACCGCGACGAAGCCAACCGCCGGTTGTCGAGTTGGACCAATTAGTCCTGCCCCGCGCTCGCGATGTTCGTCGCGTCCTCGTTAAAACGCCGGACGCTTTCATTCCTATAGCATCGGCAAACTCCTTGGTCGTCGCAGCAATGGAAGCGAATTCACGACCCATTTGACTTTGGAATATACGACCGTCGTTTCGGGTCTATATCCGAGAGTCATTCATTGTCTTTTCATCGGAGATTCGATCATGAAACGCTTGTCTTGCTTGTTGGTCGCTAGTGGAATCATGTTGGTCACGGTTGGCTGCTGGGAAACACAAACCGAAGTCAAAGGCGTGGCGAGATCGACGTTGGTTCCCACACCTAATCCCGACATTGACCCAAATTCAACTAATCCTGAGGATCAGATTCGGGTTACGAAAGCGCCCAAGCAAACTCAGATTGGACCGATCGAAAAAACGGACTAACGTACAAAGATTCAACTTATTGAAGGCTTTCCCTGCCGATAATCGCCTTCGTGATGGCCGCTATCGTCAAACCTGATAAAGCTAATTCAAATTCCCGCAGGTATCTTCAAATACGACAAGAGTTACCGGACCCATTTGCAGTGGCTCGCTGCGGAATGTGACTCCGATCCATTTCAAGCGTTCGTATTCGTTTTGAATATCGGCGACTTCAAACGCGGTCAGAGGAATTCCGGTATCGAACAATGCTTTTTGATACGTTTTCGCGGGCGGAAAGCCCAGCGGCTCCAGCACCAGTTCAATTTCATCCGGTCTCCAGGCGAAACCACAGTCAGCCAGCGATACTCGCCCACCGAAATTTCATTTTTTTTCACAAAGCCCAACACCTCGGTATAGAACTTAAGCGCCGTGTCCTGATTTTCCACCATCACGCTATTGAGTCTGATTTTCACGATTGGTTTTCCTTGTAATGACCAATTCGAGATGCTCGACGTTGATGAGGTATTGTGAGAGGGCTGCTGAAACCGCGAGGTCACGCAACGCCACGTTGAGAAGAATTGCCTTCAACGGAATCCGCGCGGTCTGCGGCGGCTTCGGCGATTTGTCCGTCCTCGCCGACTTCTTCGAATCGGACGCTCACCCGCTTCGAAATCCCAGATTCTTGCATGGTCACGCCGTACAAAGTAGTTGCCGCGGTCATGGTCTTTTTGGAATGCGTAACGATCACGAATTTTGTCCAACCAAGAAAACTCCGCAACACATCGATAAAGCGACCAATGTTGGCTTCGTCAAAAGGTGCGTCGACTTCATCCAAAACGCAAAACGGGCTAGGACGAAATTTGAAGATCGCCATGAGCAGCGACACGGCAGCCAAAGCTTTCTCGCCACCGCTTAACAATGAGTTGTTAAACTCCGGTTTGCCGGGTGGAGTCGCAACTATATCGACCCCGGCGTCCAATACGTCGACACCTTCTTCAAGCACGATGTCCGCCCGCCCGCCGCCAAACGTTTGGCGGAAGAGCTGTTGAAAGTTGACTCGAATCGCATCGAGCGTTTCCAAAAACAAACGGCGGCTTTCGTTGTTGATCCGCTGAATGATCCTCTCTAGAGTCTCCTTGGACTGGACGAGATCGCGATACTGTGCGTCGAGCGTTTGGTAGCGTAGCTCCAGCGACTCGAGTTCTGAAAGGGCGTCCATGTTGACGGAACCAATGCTTCCCAATTTCTGCCGCAGCTCGGAAATTTCAGCGTCGATTTCCGAGCGCTCGGCTTGGGCGGTTTCAGTTTGAGGCTGTTCGCTCAATTGCAACAAGTCGATTTCGTAATCGTCTTTGAGTCGCTGAGCTAATTGCTCTCGTTCGAGACTGAGTTTCTCCAACCGCAAATCAAATTGGTGCAATTGGTCCTGGGCGATTCGCAACGACTCGCGCAGTTGCTGCAACCGTTCGCGAGACAGGCGACGTTGCTGTTCAAGTGATTCACGAGCTTGGTTTGATTCATCAAGCTGCCGCAAGACATCGTGTTTGGCGGCTTGTTGCTGCGCCAAGAATGCTTGGGTCGCCGCGATTTCTCGCAAGGCAGCGCGGCGAGCCCACAATCCGCTCGCCAATTCGCTTCGGTTGCTGCCGACGGCAAGGGCCAGTTCGCTCAACTGCGCTGAGTTATTATCGAAGATGCCTCGTTGCGACTGAACTCGCTGTTCGGCTTTTGCCAATTGGACTTTGAGAGATGTCAACTGTTGATTCGACTCGGCCAAGCGGCTTTCGAGATCGGCTCGTCTGCGATCGCCGTCCGCAATACAACTCGCGAGTTGGGCTAGTTCCTCTTCTTGGGTCGTAAGCCGCACTTGATCGCCGCTGAGCTGAGATTCGATTCTTTGATTTTGAGCTTTGACGGTTGTCAATCGCGCCGTGAGGTCTTCGATTGACACCTGGACCTGATCGATTTGTTGGCGAGCCACCTCGGCCAAATGTTCTTGCTTCGATAGGAGTTTCGCGGTTTCAGTGTGTTCAGACAGAAGCTGTTGCAAGCGGGCTTGCCGATCGGCGACTAGTACGAGCAAAGCATCCCGCGCGGTTGTGGATTGCAGTATCGATTCCGCGAGTCGATGAATTTCTCGTCGCAAGGCTCGCAATTCGCTGCGGCGGGAAACGATTCCGACCGACGATTGCCGCGCGCCCAACAAAATAGTTCCGTCGAATTCAACGACGTCGCCATCCAGCGTAACGAATCGAAGTTGCGGCGCGAATTTTGGTTGTAAATGCAAGGCATCCGAAAGTCGTTTGACGATCCAAGTCGTGCCCAGTATTCGGCGAATCAATTCCTCGTATTCTGGCTTCGATTGCACCAACTGATCGGCCCGACCAATGACGCCGGTCATTCCTGCCAAACTAATTTTCGCACCGGCAGAAGAAAGATGCGGCGATTCGAGCGGCAGCAAACCCGCGCGACCGGGAATACGAATTTTCTCGTCGCCAATCTCGCGAATCAAATCCTCGCCTTGCACAACGACATATTGAGCGTAATCTCCCAACGCGATGTCGATAATGTTTGCGTGCTCGACGTTGACTTGAACCAGGTCCGCAACAAGTCCGAGGACGCCAGACCAAATCGGCGCGGATTTAGTGGCGGCTTCGGCCAAGACATGCTTGGCACCTTGGTTGACACCTTCGAATCGTTGCTCGACTTCGTGGATGACTTCCGCCCGTTGAGTAATACCGGCATGCTCGGTGGTGAGCCGTGCGATCTCGTCCTGTTGCTTCGCCAAATCGGCTTGAGATTCTTCGACGTCGTGACGGGCGGCGGCGAGGTTTGAGTCGATCGCCTCGGCACTAAGTTGCAATTGCTGCTGTTCGCTATGGCATCGCTCAAGTTGCTGCGCGAGTGTTTTGTGGACGGACTGCTGTTTGACGAGTTCCGATTCGAGCTGACGACGATTTTCGTTTCCGAGTGAAGCTTGCGAAGTCAGTCCGCTGATTTGTTTGCCAAGCTCGTGAACCAAAGCGGACAGACGCAATTGAGTGGCGCGAGATTGTTCGCTGCTGGATTTATGTTCGGCAGACTCGGCCTCAAGATTAGTGCGGCTCGATTCAAGTGATTGCAATTGCGATTGTGTAGAGGTGAATTCGCGATCTGCTCCCGCCAATTCGGATTGACTAATGGCGATCCGCTGCTGGACGTCGGAAAGCTGCATCGCGATTTTCGTCAAATAGTCGCGGACGGTCGTCTTGCGTTGGTCAAGTTCTTCCGCACGAATCTGGTTGAGTGACAGACGAGACTCACCGTTGGCGATGGCTTCGCGAATCGTAGCGATTTGCTCCTGCAAATTATTCTGATCGGACGTGAGTTGTGCCCATTGTTGCTCGCCGCGCTGTGATTCGGTATCGAGTTGGGAGGATTCGGATTGCAATTGTTGGACGTCGAATTGACGAGTCGTCTTTTGTTCAGTTAATTCCGTGACTTGGGAGGAGAACTGTTGCCAGTCGTGCAAGCCGACGTGCGTTCGCAGCTCTTGCAGGCGTTTTGTGTACTCTCGGTAGCGGGCGGCTTTGGAAGCTTGTGATTTGATGCTTCGGTACCGCGCGCCGACTTCTTCGACGATATCCTTGAGACGGACCAAATTCTGTTCGACGCGTACCAATCGCCGCTGAGCTTCTATTTTTTTGGCATTGAAACGGCTGATTCCGGCTGCTTCCTCGAAGATAGCGCGACGATCGTATTTGGAGGCTTGCAGCAACCGCTCGACCTTACCTTGCTCGATCAAGCTATAGGCGTCGGTGCCAACGCCGGTCCCACGAATCAGTCCGCGAATGTCTTTGAGACGACAGGCTTCGCCGTTGATCAGGTATTCGCCTTCGCCGCTACGATAGACTCGGCGCGTGATGTGGACTTCGTCGGTATCGAGCGCGAGCTTGCGATCGACGTTTTCCAAGATGATCGTAGCGGAAGCGCTCCCGGCGGGCTTGCGGCCGTTAGCGCCTTGAGTGCCTTTGAAGATCACGTCGGCCATGTCTTTGCCGCGCAGGCTCTTGGCACTTTGTTCACCCAAGACCCATTTGATCGCGTCAACTACGTTCGATTTGCCAGACCCGTTAGGGCCGACGATCACCGTGATTCCAGGCGGAAACTCAAAGCGCGTTTTGTCGGCGAAGCTTTTGAATCCGACGAGTTCAAGTGCTTTGAGCATTTACACGATCACGCTGAAACGGGTCGCTCGGTCAAGTCATTGACGCAATAACGACCAAACGAAGAACTTGAAAAACTGTGGCTTATTTCCCGCTGAACCAGCCTTTCATTGTAGCAAAAGCACCTTTTTTCGGGGGATCAGATTCTGGGTCGTTTTCCGATTCGGGCTCAACCCCGGCGGTTTCCGCGTCTGACTGATCGGCCAAATCGCCGGTCTCGCCCGTCAGCGGTTCAAGTTCCTCGGTCGATCCTTCGCGAGCATACAATCGCTCGGACTTAGGAACCCGGTTGATCACCATGCGGCAATTGAGCGTTTGCGCCTTTTGCGCGTCTTTGCACATCGCCAACATCGTTGCGTATCCGCAGCCGAGCTTAGCCATTGAGCGAATGACTTCGGCGACGGAATTTGTGCATTTCAGTTTTGTTTCGCCCTCTCCCGGCAAGTACTTTATCAACTCCACTGAGTCGCCTGACTTGGCTTGGATGGTGAGCCCGTTTTCGATGTAAATGAAGTTCTCGGCGACGGGTACATTGCCGCCGAATACCACAATCTCCGCGCGGTCCTGCATCGAAAAGTGAATCATGGTTGAGCCGGTTGATGGAACCACGTGCAAGAAAAATTCGCCGGGAAGCCAATCTCCCGCCATCATCGGATCTTGTGGAGATCGGGCCAACATCGCGCGAAACGCGCCGTACCGACACTCGGCATTGTCCGTATGCAACAAATCCGAAAGCGCTGATCCGGCATTCAGTTCTTCGGACGAAGTCAGCGCCGTAAGCGCATGCCAACGATAGTCCGGCAGCTTTTCAGCGGCTTGTTTTAGTATATCACTGCCCTCAGGTTCATCGAGATACGCAAGGGATTCGGCGGCGTAGAAACGGACTTCGGTATCGTCGTTCTGCAAAGCACGTTTGAGCGCGGGAATCGCGTCGCGGCCGATCGCTTCAAGTCGCAACGCGGCAATTTGTGCCAGCGCCGGCTCGCTCAGCTCTCGCTCCAATTGGTCCATGCGTTCGAGGCGTTGTTCGGGCGTCTCTTGGTAAGCGATATTAACAATGACGCGAACATAGCGGCCAATGTTGTGGCGATATTCGTCGGGAACTAACAACTCAATCCTGCGATTGTTTTTTGCCGTGGCGACGTTGACCTTTCCGGTTTCATCATAAGTCGTGAACCGCGTGTTGATCGCGCGGCTAACTGCCACCGCAGTCTTCAGCGATTTCGAAAAGTCGTCACGAACGGCCAATCCAAAAGTTCGATCTTCCAACGCAACACCGCCCCCCAAAATGTAACCAGTGTTCTCAGCCGTCGGATCGTCGCCAGCTTCGAACAAGGACTTGACCTGAATCCGGCCTTTAACGATCGCCGCGTCGTGGCCATCGCGAGGCCGACCATTCAAAACAACTTTGGCACGCAGCCAAGTTTGCATGACGAACCCGTTGCGCAGACTTCTGGTTTCCGAGTTCGGCATCGTCGTGACGAACACGTCAAACCGCTCGCCCTTGCGAATTCCCGGCGGCACGTTGGCGGCGACAATGGCCATTGAAGTCGAGCCGCTTGCCAAAATCTTTGCCGCGTTCTTAACATTGTGCGTCTGCATTTCCTTCAGTAAGCGGTCCCGCTGCCAAGATGGAGGCGGGTCGCTGCCGGTGTCTTCGAGCTGCGTGACCAACGCGATTCCTTCGACCTTGGAAAAATTCATGCCCCAAACGCTTGACGAGTCGGCAACGTATTTGGGCCCTTTCGCGTCAGGCTTGTTGACAAGTTTAGTGGTTTCGTTGTCGGCGTTCTGCCCGCGCCACATAATGTTCTGACAGCCCATCACCATCGTGAGTGCCGCCGCGAAAATACTGACGCGAATCAGGGATCGTCGCGCAGCACCGACCGCAATTGTTTGCAACATGATTCATCCTTGAATCAAAAGTTCGTCCTTTTGCCGCGCGGGAAAATTCCCGACAACAGGGCGCAAAAAGTCGAAAGAAAAACGCGGCAAACTCTAGCCAGCATTCCCAAGTCCGTCAACATCGACTCGTTTGACCAAACGAATGCCGCCGATTGAGGCGCAACCAAACGCTTGAAAGAGCTCCATGCTATCGAATTGGAATCGCGAATCGCTTATAAGCGGCATCAAAAAGGCGGCGATTAATGGCATTTTTGGGCGAAGTAGGTCGTTGGCCTAGACAAGGACCGCGTCGAAAGGGCTTTACTCGTGAGGCAATTTGGATAAAAATTATGCCAGCTCAAAATTGCTCTTACTGACCTGCCCAAGTTGGCGGGTCTATTTTTTTGCCTTTTCGATTGGTGAGTTCGCCATGAACCAACGCGTCCCAATGACCCAAGACGGGTACAACAGAATTAAAGCGGAATTAGAACAATTGGAAATGGTCGAAATGCCAAAGATTGCCGAAAAAATCGGCATCGCTCGGGCTGAAGGGGATCTCAAGGAGAATGCCGAGTATCACAGCCAGCGCGAGGCTCAAGGTTTAATGCAAGCAAGAATCAATGGACTTCGCGGCAAGCTCGCGATGGCCTCAATTGTCGATCCGACCAAAATGCCACGCGACGAAGTCAGCTTTGGTGCAACCGTCCATGTCGTGGACATTGAAATCGAAGAAGAAGAAGTCATAACGCTCGTCGGTGCTGGCGATGAAGACTACGACTCAGGCCGCTATCTTATCACCAGCCCAATCGGCCAAGGCCTACTCGGCAAGAAAGTCGGCGAGCTCGCCGTGATCGTCGTTCCCAAGGGAACCATCAAATTCAAGATCATCGACATTCGCTACGACGTGTGATGCGGACTGTTGCACCGTCCTTTCCCCTCTCGTTTTGGTTCACAAGCTCCGGCCAGGAAACCAACTGTATTGCTGGCTCGACGACTTAATCGATGTTGGGCAACCGAATTTGCCAGCCACTTGGGAGTGCGGAGCCTTTGACGATGACGGGAATGCGATCGCGGATCATACAGACGCCATCGATCGAGTCGGCCTGTTCGACGCGTAATTCGTTGACGATGCGAGCGCCGCGGCCAATGCGGCAATTCTTGTCGATAATCGCACCGTCAATAAAAACATTTTCTCCAATCTCCAGCGGCGGACACTCGGAACCTCGACTGACCGGAGTTGGTGAGTGCTCTTCGTAAAAATCCGCACCCATGATAATCGAGTTGCGAATCGTGACGTTGTCTGCCACCATACAGCGCAAACCAATCACGCTGTTCTCAATCGTCGTTCCGTGGCCGATGCGGCACCCATCGGCAATCAAGCTGTTGCTAATTCGAGAATTGCCGATGCGCGTCGGCGGCAGAAATCGAGGACGAGAGAATACCGGAGCATCGGGTGAAGACAATATGAGCGGCGGGTTATCGCTGGCCAAACTCAAATTGGCTTCGTAGAACGATCGGATCGTGCCGATGTCCTCCCAATAATCGTCGAACAAGTGCATTTGGACATTCCGCGATCGGACCGCCGCTGGGAAGACTTCCCGGCCGAAATCGGCATAGTTTGTTTTGGACAAAACGTCGACGAGCGTTTGCTGATTGAAAACATAAATTCCCATGCTCGCCAATAAATCGCGGCCTTTGCTTTTCACGCCTCGACTATCGATCCACGTCGGATCGGTCCGTACGATGTTGATTTCCTCTTCTGTTTGTGGCTTCTCCAAAAAGCCCAAAACGCGACCCGAACGATCCGCGCGCATGATTCCAAACGAGCGGGCAGCATTGCGAGTGACCGGCATACAAGCAATCGTCACGTCCGCATTCGTTTTCTGGTGCGTTTCAATTAGTTGCCGATAGTCCATCCGGTAAAGTTGATCTCCCGACAAAATGAGCACGTAGTCGATGCCATTTTGCTCGATGTAATCAAGATTTTTTCGAACTGCGTCGGCGGTTCCTTGAAACCAGTCGCGACTTGCGTCGTTCGTTTCCTGAGCCGCCAACAACGAGACGAACCCACCGTTAAAATGATCGAATGTATAGGTCTGCCGAATGTGCTTATGCAAACTAACGGATAAAAATTGCGTTAGGACGTAGATGCGATTGATGTCGCTGTTGACGCAATTCGAAATGGGAATGTCGATCAAGCGGTATTTGCCCGCAAGAGGAACCGCCGGTTTGGAACGAATCGAGGTAAGCGGAAAGAGCCGCGACCCGCGACCACCGCCCAAGATCACGGCCACCACATTCCTCATACGGTTCCTCAATTCCAATTCCGCAGTTTCACCAAACCATGAAGCAGCCAACCCGCAGCGACGTTTTCAGCCGCAAAGTTACCAGTTTGTCGGCCGCAAACAAGTGTCCGTCGCAAGCCAAATCCTCAAGGGCTTACGGACACGAGAATGTTTTTGAACGAAGGCGTTTTGGACTGCGGGTCGACGACTTTAGGGACCAACACATTGGATTCGGGGTAATACATCAACGCATTCCCCGGCTTGATTTCAGAAAACTCGCGCACCAAAATGCCGCTCATCTTTCCCGTAGCGTTCGAAACTGTAACCCGCTGTTCAGGCTCTAGACCCAGCCGAACAACGTCCTCGGGATGGAGCAAAATCACGTCTCGACGATCTTGGCCGCGATAGATATCGGTCTCTTCATATACGACCGTGTTGAATTGCCCTTCGCTGCGAACGGTCATCAATCGCAGCATGCCTTCCGCGTGGCTCAACTCGGGCAATTCGTGGACAAAGATATTCGCCCGACCACTGGGTGTCGGAAATTTCGGCTCGTGTAGCGTTCGGCCGCCAATGTGAAACTCTTTTTTCGTCCGGTCAATTTCGGAGATTTCTTCAAAGCCCGGCACAACGCGACCGATGACTTGGCGGATGTTCGCGTGGTCGCGCATCGCCGACCAATCAATCGGCGTCGTGCTGCCCAAAATTCGATCGGCCAAGTCCGCGATAACATCGACTTCGCTGCGCGGCCCCGCAAGCCTCTGCGGACCACCGTCCGACAAGCGAACATAATTGAACATCGATTCTTGAGTCGTGGCTTGTGACTCTTCGTCGCGTGCTTGGACCGGCAAGATCAACGTCTCGCGCCCCAAGCCATGCGCATGGCCTGTGTTCAGCGACGTGCTGAGATAGACAACAGTGTCTAGATTGGACATGGCTTGCGCCGCGAATCGGGAATCGGGGTTCGAGCCATAAAGATTTCCGCCCAAACAAAAACCGAACTTCAACGCACCGGCCGCCGCTTTCTCAATGCATTCAAGCGTATCCCATCCCCGCTCGGTCGGCAATGTAACTCCGTAATAGCCTTGCAGCCGTTCGAAAATCGCGTCCTTCAGTTTGGGAGTCACACCAACCGAGCCGATGCCTTGCACGTTGGAGTGCCCGCGAATTGGCATGAGCCCTGAGCCGGGTCGTCCAATCGCGCCGCGAAGCAATGCCAAGTTAGCAATCGCTTGCACGTTTTGTACACCGTTGGCGTGATGCGTAATCCCCATCGTCCAACTAAAGATTGTGTTTTTCGAGCGACCATAAATCTCAGCCGCTCGTTCAATCATCGCGCGGTCGACTCCCGATTTGCGTTCGACATCCGCCCAAGCGAGCGTTTGCAAATGCTTCAGCCACGCGTCTGCACCGACGCAATGATCTTGCAAGAATGCGGCATCGTGCGTCCCATTCTCGTAGATCGCTTTGGCAATGCCGAGCAGCAACGCCAAGTCACCGCCGATGTGCGGTTGAATGTAGAGCGACGCAATCTCGCTTCCAAACAGCAAGCTCCGTACATTCGACGGTACTCGAAAATTAACCAATCCGGTTTCGATCACCGGATTGATTACAATGACCTCGCCCCCTCGCCGCCGAAGCTTCATCAACGAAGTCATCAGCCGCGGATGATTGCTCGACGGGTTGCCACCAATTACGAACACTGTGTCAGCAAGCTCGAGATCATCGAGCACAATCGTCGCCGTCCCGCTGCCGGTAACACTGGTCAAGCCAACGCCACTGGCTTGATGGCAGTAGTAGCTGCAATTGTTGACGTTGTTCGTCCCGTAAATTCGCGCCATTAGTTGAAGCAGAAAACCGGCTTCGTTGCTGCTTCGCCCGCTGAAATACCAAAACGTCTCGTGGGGCCGAACCGCCCGCAATCGACTCGCGATGCGCGACAAGGCATCTTCCCATTCGATCGGCCGAAAGTACTGGTGGCCTTGTTCGCACAAGACAGGCTGAGCCAATCGACCGCAATTTTCCATTTGTTGCGGCGTGAATCGTTTCAATTGCTCGACCGTGTAGGTCGACCAAAAGCTCGGCTGGATCGCACCCTGCATGTCGGCAGCCATCGCTTGGACCGACTTTTTGCAGACTTCCGGCCAAAGCCCAATTTCGTTAACCATGCCTCCTTGTTGGCCGCCCATTCCGAGGGCACAGGTCTTGCACGCATTTTTGGCCCGCAACGCGCGGAACATTTTCCAAACACCGCCGGTTTGACGCGATTTCCTCAGCGTGTACCAAATCGCTGGCCAACCGCCACCGGATTTCATTCGTTTCATTTCGTGCTACCCCGCCGAGACGATCTTGCCGACCCCAATGATGAAGTCCACAATACGAATGATGACGCAGAAGTTCTCCAACGACAAGCAATGAGACCAGAAATCAATTCCCGGCGATCCGCCGCCGCGTGCAACCAATTGATTTCACCGGGCTTCCTGAAGCCCGACGCGTCGAGACACTTCGGCTCGACGACTCGCAAAGTCATTTCATTATTTTTTACCCGGCGATTGAATCGTGGACGATTTGTCATTCGCTCTGATGACTACCAGTCGAAATCTTGTGCCAGATCGCTCCAGTTAATTTGCTGTAACGCCGTCGCGACGACATCTCGCAACGAGGAGTTCTCGAATTCAACGTCTGCGACGTACCACACGATAACAAGTTCCGAGCCCAAAGCCTTGTGTCGAGCTTTGCAGTTTTGGGTCTGCTATTTCCTTGGCCAGTCGAACACTTGTCTTGGTATATCCGAGATGCTCGTAAAACGCATGAGCTTCAGTGAGCCGGAAGTTACTGGTAATCTCGATAAGCCCACAGCCGCTGCTTTTGAGATCGGCCTCGGCTGTGTTAACGAGCGCCCGGCCTATGCCGCAGTTACGAGAATTTTCCGTCACGAAAAGGGCGGTGATGCGGCCAACAAGCAGTGGCCGATGGAGGACAGCCATTTGATGCAATGTTATCAAGCCAATCAGTTCGCCTGTCGGGATGACCGCGACGAATGCACAGTTGCGAGCGAGCGTCCAGTCTTGCCACATTGCATTCACCCGCTCGCTGGACGTGTCGTGGCCGAGTGCTGTCAACAACGAGGCGATCTGTGATGAATCGTCATTGGCGGCTTTTCGGACGACGTAGGAAATCATAATAGGCGATGACTTGGCTCGCGAACGTCACGGATGAACGAGGGGCGAAGATCGATGATCCACTGTTAACACTCGCACCAATCGCCACTTCGGTGCATCCGTTGAATATCCGCCGTCATTTTGTGGCCGTAAGGACGAGTTGGCAACCACCCGACGAGCTGTCCACACGCTGCGAGTCTCGTTCGCAAATCGCAAATTGCAGCGTGCCTTCGTCGATGCGCTTGAGGAACGCGTAACCAGGTCCATCCTGTTTCGCATGGTAACCGAACCCAGTCCATTCGATTTTCAATTCGGGTTGTGTAGCGATGACCCTTACTCGACCAACCATTGCATTACCATCCGTTTGGACAATGATCGCGCGAGTCTCGCAGATTATGATTTCGAGCATCGTACATTCACCGGCTGAAAGTGAACCGTCGGGATCTTCCGCGAGTAGTTGGTTGACACCGTCATTTGTAGCGGCGTTGATTTTCCAGACACCGCAGAATTCTTGAGGTACCACACGGTAGTTGACCATGAAGGGAGCAGAGCTCGGAGCAAAGTGATCGCTTTCTTCCGGATCGATGAGCCAGGCAGTTGTGCCTGCAACCGGCTTGCCCTCAGCGTCGGTCCAATCGAAGGAAGCTCCGCCCCAGACTTGGACATCGATTCCCAAGTGCCGCTTGTACCAAGCCTGAAGTGATGGAGCGTCTTTGGCCTTGAAAAAGATGCCGCCGATGCCGGTGACTCGTTTCATGTGACCTCCAATGCGCGGTGGTGAGAGGAAAGTTTCTTTTGCCGACGAAAAAATCGATGTAAGTCTTGGGTTTGAGTTGGGAGTCATTCGAATAAAATCTGGCGACTCGGACCCGTGATCATGGCAGCATTGAATTGTCAATCACAAATTTCCAACGCCAGACTCAAAGAACATGTATCATGAAAATTCTCGCTCTGGACCTCCGCAAGTTCAATACCATGCGAGGCTTTTGCGACTCCGAAACTCGGAAGCACTTATTTCTCAACGCCGCAACCGATCGAAACTATCTCACAACCGTCTTCAAAAACCACGAAATCGATCTCGTCGTCATGGAAGCCTGCGGGCCCTCCGGCCGGATCAACGACCTGGCCATCAGCCTGGGACTGAAGACCCTTGTTTGCTCCGCCAACGAGGACGCCTGGAGGCGGATTAACGTCAAACGAAAGACCGACAAGGACGATGCTCATTACATCACTCGCTTAATCGCCACCCAATCACCGCTAGCACAAAAGCTACTGGCGACCGTTCACGAATCCCAGCGGATTTAAACCACGCTCTTTAGAAAACGTGATCGCACTAAACACCCATCCGCTAGACGAACTTAGCCGTGGAAAACGTGTTCAAAACCGATCAAGCAAAAACAAAAACAATTTCCCAAACCTATTGCCCCGATGACTCAGAGGTCTTCGGTTCATCGCCGGCGGCTTAACGCGAGCTCGTTGGCACGGCTCGCTTGCCGCCAACCTCACAAGCTGCTTGACAGAGAAATCCTAAAGCGATTGCGTTGTTATCCTGGTGTGCGTAAAGGTCTAATACTGCAATTGTCGATGGAAAATCTATTGCGACATTGCCTCCATCGGCAAAAACGAGCGGCGTTGTCCGTTGCGTTGCATCGGAACTAGGCACATCCGAGAAACTTTGGAAACAACACGCCCATTCATGAAATCAAATCCTATAAATATTTAAGAAAAAACAAGGACAAAGCAAGCTGCGGCAGCATGGAAATCATTGCAATTCCGGCGGTGATCCGAATCCACTTGTTCTTGCTCTTTTTTAATAACCAGGTCCCAATGCCGACGACTGGAAGGGCTGTGAAAATTGACAGAATGAGGTACAGATCCGATGAAGTTCCGGCCCAATCAAAAAAAAATAGATCCAAATTAACAAGTTTTGAAGAACCATAAAAACCCATCGGAGTAATACCCGATGCGAAAAGACTTTGTATTAAGCATATCCAGGAAGCAACCGCCAATACCATCGTTCCAACAATCGCGATGTTATCGAATCGAGTCGGGGTGTTGTTGGTATCCGCATCCAGATTTGCACTCTTCATGTCGTACTCCATGGTTCGTGTCTAAAGCATGATAAAGAATCCATGTGAGTCCTGGATATGGGGTGGGAGTCATTCGAATAAAATCTGGCGACTCGGACC
>JANMEB010000116.1:0-12736 GCA_031376585.1 Planctomycetota bacterium
GGCAGCCAGTTGCAACCAAGACCTTTGACCGATGATCGGCAGCCGATCGTATTGCGGATCGTGAACGCTTTTCCGCAAGGGACATTGGGATATCGATACGATTTGGTGTATTCCGGTTATGAAGCGGGGGCGTTTGACTTAAGAGATTTTTTGGCGCGAGGCGATGGGACGTCGATCGCAGATTTGCCGGCGATTCCGGTGCGAATTCGTTCGTTGCTTCCCCCGGGACAAGTAGAGCCGAACGCGCTGACGGAAAAGGCGGCTCCTCGACTCGGCGGCTATCGTTGGTGGATGACGTTGACTTGCGTCGCATGGGGTTGGGTTTTGGCGGCGATACTCTTATTAGGCTGGCGCAAAAAAAAGACTCTGAGCGGACTTGCGGCGGAGGCGTCTTTGGCCGATCTATTGCGACCTCGAATCCAAGCCGCGATGGACAACCGTTTAGATGCGCGGCAATACGCAGAGCTTGAGCGAATGCTGATTGCGATGTGGCAGCGCAAACTGAATTTGTCGAGTATTGAACCGAGCGACGTCGTTCGGAAAATTCGGCAGGATTCGGAGGCGGGACCATTGATGCGACAACTGGAACGCTGGATGCACGAACCTGCGCGCGATGAATCAGTCGATTTGACAAAACTACTTGAGCCTCTAAGCCAACTTTCGGCTAAGGATTTTCAATTGACGCCGGAGTCGGCTACGAGTTCCGTGGTAGCGAGTCACGATACTGAGAGGCGCGCCAAATGAGTTTTGGGAATTGGTACGTTTTAATAGGCTTGTTCGTGCCGGCCGCGATCTTGGTTTGGGTTTGGCGGCGCACTTCGGGTCGAGTTGTTTTGCCGCAAGATCATGGCCAGCAGCGTTCGGGCTGGTTTTGGACTTGGCTGCTGAAACTATTGGAATCCGTGCCGCCGCTGTTGCTGGCCGTGGCCATTTTGCTACTCGCGCAGCCGCGGCATTTGAGTGTCCCTAAAGCCGAGCGCGAGCTGACGAATATTCTGTTTTGTTTGGATCTGAGCGGCAGCATGGGGGCACCGTTCGGGTCGGGAAATCGCTACGACGCGGCGATGGAAGCGATCAATAACTTTGTGTCGCAAAGAAAAGGGGACGCCTATGGTTTAGTTGTGTTCGGCAGCGTTGCGAATCAGTGGATTCCGCTTACGACCGATGCGTCAGCCTTTCAGTGTGCCACGCCGTTTCTCGATCCCACAAAAAACTTGCCGCCAGGTTACGGTGGTGGAACGATGATCGGGTTGGCGCTCAAAAAATGTCACGACATTTTGTTGGAGCAAGAAACCGGTGATCGGATGATCATCTTGGTCTCGGACGGTGCCAGCGCCGATCTTGGAAATGGGGAGGAAGAAGCCATTGGCCATAGCTTACAAGACGACAACATCGCGATGTACGGCATTCACATTGGCGGCGGCATGACTCCGCCCGAAGTTTCCACCATTGCGAACATTACGGGTGCTGCGACGTTTGCTCCCGAAGATCAATCCGGGCTCAATGGTGTGTTTTTGCGCATCGACAATATGCGGCAGACGAAGTTGGCACGAACTTACGCTGAATTGTTGGATTGGTTTACTCCGTTTTGTATCGCTGGAACAAGTTTAGTTGGATTAGCACTTTCCGCTTTATTGGGGCTGCGCTACACGCCATGGTAGTCGAGACAATTACGTTGGGAGTATTGGCGATCGCTTTGGTTGCGGAAGGGCTCCATCTTTTGCGATTGCGTCGGGTGGCACGATTGGCGTTTGGTCCGCAAGGTCGACCGCGGGTGTGGACGAACGTGGCACCGCTGCTGCGAGTCGCCGCGCTGGGGGCTTTGTGCTGGGGATTTTTGTCGCTTTGGCTTGTGGTCGAAGCCCGCGTTCACAACCAATCGAAGATCGAGGAACAAGACTACAAGCACTTGATATTGGTGATGGACGTCTCGCCCAGTATGAACTTGAAAGATGCCGGGCCGGAGAAGAATGAAACGCGTCGAATGCGTGCGTCCAAAGTTCTTGAATCGTTATTTAACCGCGTTCCAATGCGCGAATTCAAAGTCACCTTGATCGGAGTGTTCAGCGACGCCAAGCCGCTGTTGAAAGAGTCGACGGATATCGAAGTGGTTCGCCACATCGTTGAAAAAATGCCACTGTCGCACGCTTTCAAGCCTGAAAAAACCAAACTGCTCGATGGGATTAACCTTGCGGCGAAAATGGCCTACGGTTGGAGCCCCAACAGTGCGACGATGATTGTCGTCACCGATGGCGACACGGTTCCGGCTAGCGGAATGCCGGACTTGCCCGACTCGATTGCCAATGTTTTGATCGTTGGCGTGGGCGATCCGGTGGCGGGGCAGTTCATTGACGGGCATCAATCGCGCCAAGATATCGCGACGTTGCGCCAAGTCGCGAACCGATTGCGCGGCGTTTATCACAACGGCAATCAAATGCACTTGACGTCGCAAGTCATCAGCCGTCTCACGCAACGGAACCAAGACGACGCGCCAGCTAAATGGACGCGGCGCGAATGGTCACTGGCCGCGATCGCTTGTGGTGCAAGCATCTACGCGATGCTCCCCATTTTGCTTTGCTATTTCGGCAGTACCTGGCGTGCGGGTGTGCCGCAAAAGATCTTGGCGCAAGCCGCGTCGAGCTAATCATTTCTTGAAGTGGCGGTCGCTTGGAACCAAGTTGCGCTTCTATGAAACGTGGAAATTGTTTAACCGCCGCGTCGGCGATGGCGTAATACTGCGGCAGCTAGAACTGAGGTTCGGTCTCATGAAACGCAAAAATGGCCGAAAGTTCAGGCAATTATGAGAATTGTATTCCACGGGGCCGCGCTGTTATAATCAACATTCGCTTGGCCAGATTTGGCAGACAGATTTCACCACCTTCGCTGGGAGATCGACGAAATGCGAATTATCTTGATCATTGCTTGGCTGTTCGTTGGATTAGCCGGCATCATCTTTCACCTCGGTCCCGGTCGCGAACAAGCCAAGCTCGATCGCTTGGATCAAATCCTGCGCGACGCGCAGCATTCGGTCGACACGCAACAATGGGGAAAGGCAGTCGAACAATTTGACCTTGCTCTCGCCGATATCCCTGCGGCGAAAACCCAACAAGCTCGTCAAGTCATTTTGAAAAAAGCCAAAGCCCAGATGATGTCGAAAAACTTGCCCCAAGCGCGTCAGACACTTGAACAAGTTCTCGCGGACGCGCGCAAAGACCCCACGAGTGAACCATTCTTCGTCGCCGAAATCGAATCCGCGCTGGCAAGTTCGCAGTATTACATGACTTGGCTCATGCGATTAGAAGGACTTGCCAAAGAAGCATGGCTGCCGGAAATTGAATCGGCTCGGCAACACTACGCTCAAGTCAGTCAAATCGGAAAAGATTTGGGTAACATCGAACTCGTTCGCCGCAGTCAAGAGGACCTCGAAGCCTCCGTGCGCCTGGCGAGAATGGACCTCAACGAATTACAGGGCCTCCCGCTCCCAAGCCAGTGACAGGGCACGTGAAGTGGCAAAGGCCAAAAACGCGGTCGCGTTAAAAAACAACAAAAACCTAGCCCCGGTGCCGGCCTTGAGATAATTCCCGAAGGCAGCGGCTCGTAGCAATTCTCTCGTACGACCTTCATCGTTTAACCCGGAGCCAATGGCGATGGCGTTGACGCTACAAGGATGCCGTCGCCGTTGGCTCCGGGTTAAACAAATGGTCTCATTGGTGGCCTTAACGTCGGCGTAGTTTACAATAGAAGCATTCCATTTTCCGAAGTGGGTGCTCTATGCAAATTGCAAAACGATTTCTCGCCGTACAAGTGATTCTGGTCGCTTGTTCTTATTCCTCAGCAATGGCGCAACGAACCATTGCCGTACGAGCCAATGTCGTACAGGGTGTTCCGCTCACGCTCGCCCAGCCGACGTCTAGCGCCTTCGCGGTGGGACAAGTGGCGATGCCTGTGGGCCAAGATCAGCCGGTTGCGGCGGCCAACCCCGAAGTCCAAGCTCAACAGCAAGTTCAGTTGCTGGTTTCCGAACCATTCACGCGCAGTCCCGCGCAGTTGCTGCAAGTTTGGTTGCTCGGTCCCGACGTTGCGTTTGCGCTTGCCGCCGCTGAAACCGAATCGGAACCGCTGTCCGCAACTGCCATGCAGCCGCCTCCGAAATTGGGAGTACCCGGTGAGCCAATCGTCGCCGCGCCGTCGCCCAACGCCGCCTTAGAAAAAGTCCAATCCGAAGTCACTGCGTTTCGCCGCAACGTCACTTTGGGAAATTGGTCGGCGGTCAAAGAATCGCTTGCTTCCATGAAGCCCACCACCGCCAAACAAGTCTACGAACACCTTTTGAATTCGATGATTGCTGCTCCCAACGGACAACAGCTCAGCCCGCAAGTGCAAACACAAGTGGTGAGAAACTATTCGGGAGGGACTTCACGAACGGTTCAATCCATTTCTTCCGGCGAAGCGAATGCAGGTTCGTCGAGCTACCTCACACCGTCAGACGTTTTGGGAATTGCCGATGCGGCTCCAGCCGAATTCACAGAGTCGCAATTGTCGCTGTTGGCCCAAGTCTTGCGGGTGCCGGTTCAAAACGGTTTCGAGTTGCAGCCGCTGATCACTCAATTAAAAGCCGGCTCTCGTTGGCTTGGCGGTAGTGACATTTCGAAGCAGATTGCTGCGGCCAAGTTATTGCTTCGGGCCGATCTACCTGACTTGGCGGGTGAATTCCTTCCAGGGTACGAAAGTCTCGACCGTTCCAACGTGAATTTGTTGAAGGTCGTCTCCCAGAGAGCCATGAACATGTTCGCCAAAGATGGCAAACCCGCTTGGTTGCAACAGGCTTGGGAATGTAGTCAAAGCATTGCGGGAAATGTTGCGGCAAGTCCCAAGGAGAAAAACGCCGCACTCGAACAACTTGTGCAGCTTGCGCCCAAATTGAAAAAAGAAGTTGGCCAAACATGGCTCGACGCGAGCTTTGCCGACCAAGCCGAACTCGGACGCTCCATACTCAGCCTGCTGGGTTCGAAGACCGCCAATGGCCTGGCCGAACTGCCCAGCGATCCCAGCAGTCGATCGGAATGGCTTCGTCTGCAAACCAAAGCCCTTGAGGCGTTGTTGACCAAGAACCCTAACGAGCTGACCGTGCTGCAACCGACCGTGACATTGCTCGCGATGAATTGGCTCAAAGAGTCGCAGACCAGCATTAACAACGCTCAGGCCGCTGGCGGCCAAGCCTACATGCAACTTGATATGTACGGAAATTACTATTGGATGGATCCGAATGAGATGCAACGGATGAATCAACAAGCCAACGGCGGATTGATTCCAATTCCGTTTCGCGAATTGATTGAAATGCGACCCAGCGAATCGTGGACGTCGGCGGTCGATGCTTCGCTGCAATTGGCGATTCCAAAAATGCTTGCGAATTTGTATTTGAAATCGCGCGACGAAGACAACGCGTTTCCTTACATTGAAACCATAGCGACGCGCGACCCCAAGGCCGCTCAAAACTTGGTGGATGAGTTCCTGACGACCTGGACGGCCAATCACGATCCCAACAACGATCAGCGCCAACGCAATCCGTATATCTATTTTTACGGATTCGAGCAGAAAGCTGAAACGATTCCGCTCACGCGCTCCAAACAAGAACGCAACCTTACCGAACTGAGCCAATGGGTCCAACGGATTCGCAAACTGCCGATCGAAAAAGTAGACGAAGACAAATTGGCTCGAGCGTTCACGACCTGTCATAGCAGCGCCGAAGTATTCAAGCTCGAGGCGATCGAAACCGTTTTCGGTGCCGTCGATTCGCTCAAGCCCGAAACAGTGGCGTCCATCTGCCAAACCATGCGCACCAACCTAGCGACCGTATGGCGAGCCGTCCGCAATCAAGAAGATAAACAAACCAAGCGGAAGGAACCCGAAGTCCAGGCAGAAGTGCTACGCGGTTACGAGGTCGCCATAGAATTTGCGACCCGCGCGCTGGCGGCCGCGCCGGAAAATTGGCAACTAACCCTTGCACAAGCTTGCTTGAGCCACGATCAAAACGATTACGCACAGAGCGTCAAAAAATCATCGGAATATAGCGCGCAGCGCATGGGAGCGTTTGAAACATTCACGCTCGCCGCGAAACGGTACGCCGCCGCGGTTTCAACACTGGAAAAAGAAAAGCAATCCACCGACGTTTTCGACTACTGGTTCTATTCCGCGCTGGGTGCGGTCGACCTGGGCCGCGTTACCGACGAAACGGTCGCGGCACACGCTCAGTTTCCGCTCATTCGCCAAGCCCTTTTGGACTTGCCGGGCGAAGTCGCCGAGAAACATATGGCTGATTTCGCCAACAACATGTTCACGCGGATGAGCCCAATCAAACCCGAAATGAAGTTCCGCTATCTCAGCGGCGGCTTTGAAATCGTCGGTGAACATCCGCGCGCCTCCGAAGCCAAAAAGCTGTTCGAGTATTACCAGGACTTGCTCTCCGAAATCAAACTGGTCGCCGAAATCGACGGCAGCGATGTGGTTGGACACGACCAGCCGTTTGGCGTTTTCATAAATATCTACCACACGCACGAAATCGAACGCGAGTCAGCCGGCTTTGCCAAATACGTGCAAAACCAAAACAACTCCAACTTCTCGTACAATTATGGTCGGCCTGTCGAAGACTACCGCGACAAATTTGAAAAAGCAGTTCGCGAGGACTTGGCCGAACATTTCGAAGTCCTCACCGTGACTTTTGAAAATCCGAAAAACATTCGCTCTCGACCGGCACTCGACTCCCAATTGCGAGTGACCCCATACGCCTACCTGTTGCTCAAACCGCTCGGTCCCCAAGTCGACAAACTACCGACGATCAAACTCAATTTGGATTTCTTGGACACATCGGGCTATGTCGTCATGCCGATCGCGACACCGATTGTTCCGATCGACGCTTCCAATCCGCAGCAACCGCGCCCTTACACCGATTTGAGTGTTGTGCAAACACTGGATGAACGCCAAGCGGCTGACGGCAAACTGATTCTGGAAGTCAAAGCGACCGCCAAGGGCTTGGTTCCAGAACTCGACAAAATCCTCGACATCAAAGTCCCTGGCTTTGAAGTTAAATCGACTGACGGACAACCCGTCTTGCCAACCGAGTTCGATCCCGAATCCGAAGAGATTCGGATGTTGACGGACCGGAGTTGGTCTGTAGAACTAGCGGCAATTCCCGGGAGCGAAGTGCCGAAGCAATTTCAGTTCGCCTCCGTTCTCGACGCCAACGTAACGCCGGTGTATCAGCGTTACCAAGACGCCGACCTCGTCAAAGTCGAACAGACCGTCGACTTGGAAAAGCAATACGCCAAACGAGATTGGTCATTCCTGTGGTGGGCCATTCCGCTGATCGCCGCTTCTTTGTTGTGTGCAATCGGCTTGATCATCTGGGTTGCGCGTCGTCCGACAGTCGTCACGTATTCCGTGCGCTTGCCCGAAGAGATCAATCCCTTCACTGTTCTTGCCTTGCTCAAGCACATCAAAGGCCGCAACGGCATCGCCCCGCGAGAAGTCCCCGCGCTGGATCAATCGATCATCGACCTCGAAGCGTTCTATTTCGGACAGCGCAACGGCCACTCCGAACCCGACCTCCACCACATCGCCAGCGCCTGGGTCGCCAAAGCGCGATAAAACGTCAAGCGCTCCCCGACGTAGCACGACGCGAGTGCAATTACAAAAATAGCCGGTGACCTCAATGAGATCACCGGCTTTCGTAATAGGACCGCACCTGGGGATCACAACAAGTTCATGACACGGTCGGCGAGTCCTTTTTCGCCAAGCACAATGTTGAGCTTGTTGGCCAACGCGATTTTTTCCAAGACTTCCAGCTCGCGCAAGCGCATGAGCGTGGGGTTGTCTTGTAGAAGCTTCGCCGTATTGGCTTGGCTGCGCATCGCGGCCGTTTCCTCGCGCCGCGCGATCAAGTTGGCTTCGGCGGCTTTTTTTGCCTCCGTGACCTTGTTCATCAAGTCCTTCATGTCGCCCGGTAAGATCACGTCGCGAATACCAATCGACGCAATCTGCAAGCCGAGTTCCACGGCCCGACGAGCAAGGTTTTCCTCGATCTCACGCGACACGACATCTTTGTCCGTCAAAAACGCATCCAGTTCTCGCGTGCCAATCACGGCTCGCAGCACGAGTTGCGCCTCGCGGTACAAAGCTTGACGCACGTCGTCCGTTTGCGAAACGGCGCGACGAGCATCCGTGACGCGGTAGGTTACAATCGCATTCAAACGCAGCGTCACTTTGTCTGACGTCATGATGTCTTGGCCACCGATTTCAACCATCGTTTCGCGCAGGTCCATTTCTACGATTCGCGCGTCGGCCGGGCCTTTCCAAAAAGCGTATTCGCCCGGACCCAACGAATCGACGTAGCGGCCATCAATGAACAACACGCCGACGTGATCGCGAGCGATTGCGGAAACGTCGAGTTGTCGCGCCGCCATCGGCGAGCGCACGATGAACTTGAATTGCTCGTGTTCAAAGCGAACATTGCGCGCATCGATGACTTCGACTCGAACTTGTTTCTGGCCGTTCCAGTAAGCGTACAGGCCCGGTGGCAAAATGTGGCTGAAGCGGTTGTCGATCCAGACCAACGCTCGTTCGTGGTCTTTCAAGTCCACGATCGTTGCTTGGTCCTGGAGCCGACCCGATTTGACAATCAAGTCCAGTTTTTCGTGAATCAACCATGGATCGCGCTGCGAAACGACGTCCACGCGAACTTTGTTCAGCGGATCGAAGAGCCAGTGCGCGCCCTGATCGAGCATCTTCGCGAAGTCACCTTCGCGAAACAACAGACCTTTTTCGTAGGAGCGAATTTTGTAGCGATGGATGAAGAGCATAAGAGAGTTGAAAGTCGAAAGTTGAGAGTTCAGTGTTCGGAGTTCAGTGTTCAAGCCTCAGGCCTCACACCTCAAGCCTTCGTGAGGCGAAACGATCGCTAATCACATTTCGCAACGCGGAGTGACGCTTGGGTCGCGTACTGATTCAGATGCAACGCGGAGACTCGGCCGGGCTCCTTTCGAAGCGAACTTCAAAAGTTTCTACGGCATTGTCAATGCACCGTTTCTGAATCCGTCGCGCGACCCGTCCACGCACTACAAGGCGTTACTCAATGCTGCCCAGCGACTTGGTTCGAGTGAGCCGAAGCTCAACACGAGAAGTCACTTGTGCCGATTGAAACGAAAGCTCACCTCCGCCCGGCTTCATGGAGGTAACTCTTGCGAATTACCTTTGCGCGGTTTCCACCGCATGGTACGGGAGTCGAACCCGCGACAGCCAGATTTGTGGTCTGGTGCTCTACCTTCTGAGCTAACCGAGTTGGCATCGTTCGTATAAACCCATTTTGGGAACACACGCGACTAAAGCGATTTGCTGGCCGGTGCGCCTATGGACCTTCGACGTCAACTTGCAAGATGTAAGACGTCGCGCGAGCCATCTGGTTCGCGCGGAGTAGGCGAGAAGCGTGAGGCGTGAGTAAATTATGATTCGGATTTTACCTCAGGCCTGTAGCCTCACGCCTCACGCCTGCCACCAGCGTCCCAGCCAGGAATCGAACCTAGCCTTCGACCTTCGCAGGGTCGCGTGCGATCCTCCACACTCCGAGGACGAATTTAGGCGAAGTTTTCAGTGTTCAGTTTTCAGTGTTCAGCAAGAAAAAACTCCGAACTGAATACTGAACACTGAAAACTACTTCATTCCCCAAGTACCCCACCGAGGATTCGAACCTCGTCTGCCGGTTTCGAAGACCGGCGTGCTTCCGTCACACTCGAAGGGCGAGTTAGGATTGAGGCTTGAGGCTTGAGGTCAGAAGCTAAATTTTTTTCGTACCTCAAGCCTGTCGCATCACGCCTCATCATTTTTCAAGCAGCGGCGCAAGGAGTCGAACCCTGCTGGGCAGTTTTGGAGGCTGCTTGCTCGCCGCGAGCACGCCGCTGGAGAATAGGTTTGAGGCATGAGGTGTGAGGCTTGAGGCGAGACAATACTGTCATGAGAGATCATCGAAAGCTTCGCGCATTTGAACTGGCTGACGCACTCGTGTTGTCGGTATACACGGCGACAAAATCGTTTCCGAAGGAAGAGCAATTCGGACTAACTCCTCAGCTTCGCCGAGCAGCGGTATCTATCGCGTCCAACATCGTTGAAGGATGTGCGCGAAATTCAAATGCGGATTACGTTCGATTCCTCGATATGGCATTTGGATCAGCCCGCGAAGTTCATTATCAGCTCACCATCGCCGATCGACTGGGC
Organism: Planctomycetota bacterium; assembly: GCA_031376585.1. Classification (GTDB taxonomy): domain Bacteria; phylum Planctomycetota; class Planctomycetia; order Pirellulales; family Pirellulaceae; genus JANMEB01. Next base: position 10,264 of record JANMEB010000116.1, read on the forward strand.
TATTTGCCCACAGATGTGGCTGGGGACCTAGCTCAGCGAGCAGACGAAACTGCCAAGGTTCTCGCGGGACTTCTACGCTCAAGGCGAGCCGACAATTGATTTTCCTCAAGCCTGTGGCCTCACGCCTCACGCCTATTTATTCAATTCCACGTCCCAGTACGCTTGGCTGACGAACTTGGTCCAGCTTTCTACGCGCGCGGAGTGCTGCGAATAAACTGGATTCCAATCAGGTCGCACCGGGATTTTACGCAATTTTATGTGGGCTTGAGTCGGCGTGCGATCGGCTTTTTTGTGATTGCATTTGACGCAAGCCAACACGCAATTTTCCCACGTCGAAGTACCGCCTTGGCTGCGCGGAACGACGTGATCGATCGTCAAATCGATTGGCTGTGGCTGATTGCCGCAATATTGGCACGAATAACGATCGCGTTTGAAAATGTTGCGGCGGCTAAACGTCACCACGGATTGTGGCAAGCGATCAAACGTGCTCAGCGCGATGATTTCCGGAACGCGCAGTCGTATCGACACGGTGCTAATGAACGGTTGATCATCCGAGGGAGCCATCCGCGCCCAGTCTTGCCAGTCGTACAACTGGTAGCTTTCGGGATCGACGACTCGAGCCGCCTCATTCCATACCAGGGTCAAAGCTCGTGCAACGGAAGCAATATTGACGGGCTGCCAATTCCGATTGAGCACAAGCGTTGGCCGGTGGAGAACTTTCGAAAACATCCAAACCTCCTGTTACGAACCAGGGTGTCAGGCGGGAATCGAACCCAGCTCCACGACTTTCACAGAGTCGCGTGCATGCCTTTACACTACCGACACCAAATCAGTTTAATTGATTGACTTAATTATGCGACCAGAGGTTCCCGGGGCAAACATCGATTTTTTATTAAGAAGCGTTAACATAGTGCTTCGACCAGGATTCGAACCTGGAATTTCGCGTTAGAACCGCGATGTGATGGTCCGTTTCACTATCGAAGTAACGTGGTTGCGAATCGTCACTATGATTTTTTGCGGTGCCAGCAGCACAGCGTACAACCAACGTCGATTTACGCGTTCAACAAATGGACCGCTGGGGAATTGAACCCCAATTTCCTGGGTGCAAACCAGGCGTCTTTCCGTTGGACGATCGGCCCGAGTTGCAGGCCGCGGAATCGAACCGCGACGTCCGGCCTTATGAAAGCCAGCCGAGCCCCAGCCCGCCTGCAATGCGTTTCTCAAGTGACCAAGGAGAGATTCGAACTCTCATGCGCGACGTTCTAAGCGTCGTGTGTTTGCCATTTACACCACTTGGTCGAAATAAAGGCGTGAGGCTTGAGGCGACAGGCCTGAGAAAGAAATTGTCGTTTACGCGGATGCAGGAATGACGCAACTAGGAAACAATGGACCGCGAAGGAATTGAACCATTCGTCACCACCTCACTTTTTTTCGACAACGGTGTTACAAACCGCCGTGAGGAACACGATCCGAAAACGACAGCGATGGCGACGGGATTCGAACCCGCTCTAACAGATCGACAATCTGTCGTGCTGAACCGTTGACACTACGCCACCGAAACTTGTTGCCTATGCGAGAACCGCGAAGCGAGTGGGTCAGTCCCCGATTTTCTCCGAATCCGCAGGCGGCGGACGTAAATCGGCGACAGACCCAAGCGGTTCTCAATGGCGCGCGAGGGATTCGAACCCACAATCACGAAGGATTGAGCTTCGTTGCTTTACCGATTTGCATAACACGCCGAAAGATGTTTTGTTTCTGGAGGTCGCATTGCCGGTTCAATAGGGCAACTAGCCGAAGCCTGTCCAACGAAGAGTCAGTAGTACTTTTGGCGAGAAGTCGCCCACGCCGTCATGAAAAATGCCCAGCGCAGGATTCGAACCTGCAGGCCATCGGGTTTAAGCCGACGTGCTTTACCGATTTGCATAGCTGGGCGATGCATTCCCAAGTCGTCCCGAGTGGAATCGAACCACCTTTGATCTGTTTGTAGGACAGACGCTCCGCCATTGAGCCACGGGACGGGGGAAGGCTTGAGGCATGAGGCTACAGGCTTGAGGCGTGACGTCAGAATCAGAATCTCAATTCCCTCGCGCCTGCATTGAAAGTAGGCTTGCTTCTTTAGGCCAGAACAAAATTCTCGATTTCCTCACGCCTCAAGCCTGTAGCCTCACACCTAACTCGGGGAGAGGGATTTGAACCCCCACATGCTGCTTCAAAGACAGCCGGCCTACCAGTTAGCCGATCCCCGCAGAGGGCCGGGCGGGACTCGAACCCACGCGCTAGTGCTTAACAGGCACTCGCTCTGCCGCTGAGCTACCGACCCGAAGAAGGATTGAGGCGTGAGGCAAGAAGTCCAAATGGTGACAATATTGACATGAGGGATCATCGAAAACTTCGTGCATTTGAATTGGCCGACCAGTTGGTGATGGCGATTAATGGGGCGACGAAATCGTTTCCTAAAGACGAGCAATTCGGT
>JANMEB010000151.1:0-3640 GCA_031376585.1 Planctomycetota bacterium
GGGCGAGGCGCTTGCCCAGGACCAAAAGACAACGGAAACACCGACGACTGGCAACGTATTGCCGGTCCCTCCGTCGCCGTTCAAGGGAACCATTGGTCTGCGGGCGAAAGACTCCATTTCAGATTTCCCGCAGCCGGTGCAAGCGCCGCAAGGCGCGCCAAATATTTTGCTGGTGCTGCTCGATGATGTCGGGTATGGGGCGACCAGTACGTTTGGCGGGCCGTGTAATACGCCGACGTTTCAGAAGCTGGCAGACAATGGGCTGAAGTATAACCATTTCCATACGACTGCACTTTGCAGCCCCACGCGGGCAGCGCTCATCACAGGCCGGAATCATCACTCGGTGCACACGGGGGTGATCACCGAAGCTGCCACCGGATTTCCCGGCTACGATTCGTTGATGTTGAAAGATACCGCCACGGTCGCCGAAGTGCTCAAGCAAAACGGGTACGGGACCGCGTGGTTCGGCAAGAATCATAACGTGCCCGATTGGCAGACGAGCCAGGCCGGGCCTTTTGACTTGTGGCCGACGGGCCTCGGGTTCGATCACTTCTACGGATTCATCGGCGGCGATACAAGCCAATGGCGCCCGGCCGTGACCGAAGGTACCAAACCGATCGAGCCGTACCTCGGCAAGCCCGATTACAACTTCGACTACGACATGGCCGATCAGGCAATCAAATGGATCGGGATGCAAAAGGCCGTCGCCCCAGACAAACCATTTTTCTGTTATTACGCACCGGGTGCGACTCACGCTCCACACCATCCTAAACAGAAATGGGTAGACAAATACAAAGGCAAGTTCGACCAGGGTTGGGACCAAGTCCGCGAAGAGACCTTTGCAAGACAGAAGAAACTCGGCGTCATCCCAGCAGATACCAAGCTCAACCCGCTCGCACCAGGCATTCAAGCATGGGACGTCTGCACGCCGGAAGAAAAATTGGTCTTCGCCCGATTTATGGAAGTGTACGCCGGCTATCTTGAACAGACCGACTTCAATGTCGGTCGCGTGATCAAGTCGATCGAGGATCTCGGTCAACTCGATAACACTCTTGTCATCTTCATCGCGGGAGACAACGGTGCCAGTGCCGAAGGCAGCTTGCAAGGCCTGCTCAACGAAATGACCTTCTTCAACGGTGTGAAGGAGGATCTCAAACAGGTTCTGGCACGGGTGGACGAGATCGGGACGTGGAAGACCTATAACCACTTTCCAGTCGGATGGGCGCACGCGATGTGTACTCCGTTCCAGTGGACCAAGCAGATCGCGAGCCATTTCGGCGGCACTCGAAACGGTATGGTGATTTTCTGGCCAAATGGGATCGCGGCAAAGGGCGAATTGCGAAGCCAGTTCCACCATTGCATCGACATCGTACCTACCATTTTCGAAGTGTGCGGTGTGACCGCCCCGGCATCGGTCAACGGTGTGACGCAGAAGCCCATCGAAGGGGTCAGCATGGCTTACACGTTTGCGGATTCCAAAGCGGCGGGTCGGCGGACGAAGCAGTACTTTGAACTGCTCTCCAATCGCGCAATCTACTCGGACGGTTGGGTTGCCTGCACTACTCCCGTAGGCGCGCCGTGGGATTCAGCCGGTGCCACAGTCGACGAAATAACCGGTTACAAGTGGGAGTTGTACGATACGAACAAGGACTTCTCACAGGCCGACAATCTGGCGGCCAAAATGCCCGACAAGCTCAAAGACTTGCAACTGCTTTTTTATACCGAGGCCGCCCGTTACAACGTGCTGCCGATCGATAACAGCAAGACAGCTCGTCTTGACCCGGCCATCCGTCCCAGCCTGACCCGCGGGCGCAAATCGTTCTCGTTTGCCGAAGGCATGACTCGCATTCCGGAAGGAGCCAGCCCGGACATTAAGAACAAGTCATGGTCGATCACCGCCGAAGTGGACGTGAAAGCGGACACCACCGGGATGATCATCACGGCAGGTGGACTGTTCGGCGGCTGGGGCTTGTATTTGGACAAGGGCAAGCCCGTGTTCCATTACAACTTCGTGGATGTGGCTCACTACGACGTCCGCGGGAAGAACGCACTCACATCGGGCGAACATACCATCAAGATGGAATTTGCTTACGACGGTGGTGGAATCGGCAAAGGTGGAACTGCAACTCTGCTGGTCGATGGCAAGGAAGTTGCCAACGGCCGCGTGGAAAGGACCATCCCGATCCGCATCGCTCTCGATGAGACGCTGGATGTCGGCGAGGACTGTGGCACCCCGGTGAATCTGTCCTACGACGTGCCATTTCAATTCGACGGCAGGATCGAAAAGGTCGTTGTCGAACTCAAATAGTTAGCCATAGTTCAGCTCATCTTGGGGATACCCAAGCTGCGGAGTGACGAACCGAATGCTACTTATTAAGCGCGTCGCGATGTTGGCCAGCACCGAACCGTCTACGGACCTTGAATTCTTCGCCCTTCAGCTTGTCGCCTGTCGGTCTTATGGCGTTGAGCCAATTGATGGCATCAACGATGAACGCCCATCCGCGGTTTTTAACACTGCCAACTGTCGACATCGATGCCGTAAATACCGAACTGCTGGCTGCGGCGAATGACGAGTGGAGCGAACTATGAGCGTCGCCGAACTGCCGACTGATCTGACCGGAACAAATCGGTGGCCTACTTGTAGTAGTCCGGTTTGTACGGTCGAATGCCAAGGTCTTGATAATTGAAACCGGACTTGGACGGGTGATACTCGCCAACAATGTCGACGGAACTGTCTGGGCTGATGGATTCTTCCATGCCCAGTCCCCAGTACACGGCGTTGACAGTCAACCTCCGCACACCGGCATTTTCAAAGTCCTCGGCCGAACCCATTGTGAAATGAAAAATTTTCGTCGGTAGATCTTTGTTGCCAACCCAAGTTTTGGTCCAAGCAATCGGCAAAGGTTCCTTTTCCGTGTTCGCTGCCGCATCGGGAGTGAGATCCAACAAAGGCTGCCCCGTTACCAAGACCTGACAGTCTGCTGGAACTGGAGATTTGTCATTGTGACAGCGATAGACGTCCGACGTGCCCCAGATGTCGTCGATACCAATCAAGATCGGGTGAGTTTTACTTTCCGGTACGACCAGGCCTTTTGTTGATTCGCTGTGCCAACCTCCGTGATGCTCCATGAATGATCCGCCAAGCAATTGACTCAAAGAAACATCTTTTCCGTTTTTCGAGTATTGCTTGCCACCCCAAAAACCGTGATTGGCGGTTCGCAGGGCGATGATCGGCTTGCCGGAATCAAAATAATCGTGCCAGTGTTGCATTTGGTCGTCGGGCAACTGCATAAAACGGGACATCCAAATCACGCAATCGGCGTCGGCGAGATATTTCAAGCCTGGAATATTGTGGCGTTTTGTTTTATCCTCGAACGGAGCCGGCAGCGTCGGGTCGACTTCGCCTTGCTCGTTGACCGAAAATAGTACAGTGCAATCAAAGCCGTGACGTTGCGACAGGATTTTGGCCAGCATTGGCATCGATTGTTCACTTCGATATTCCTGCTCCGCCGCAATCAACACAATGTGTTTGCCTTTGCCAGGACCATCGCCTCCCGGAAACGTCAACCACAGTTCGCTTTCAGGAACAGGGTGTTTGTAGACGGGCCGACCGAGGCTCCTGCAAACAAACTCGACGAGC
>JANMEB010000170.1:0-3265 GCA_031376585.1 Planctomycetota bacterium
CGCGCCGAATGCCCGCAAATACTCATTTCCGGGTCGTGTAGCGGCCGATTGTTCGGCGAATTTTGGCAGCGAAGCGAAGTGCTTGATGAACAGCCCGATTTTGGCTCGTTGACATTGGGCTCACTTAATTTCGCGACTCAAGCATCGGTTAATTCGCCAGAGATGATCAAGAACTTAGCCTTGGCGATGAAGCAACGCGGAATTACCCCGGAGCTTGAAATTTTTGATCTGGGGATGGCCGACTACGCGCATTTTTTGTTGGACAAGGGAATTATTGCGCGGCAACTTTATGCCAACATCTTGCTCGGTTCGCTCGGCACGGCGGGTGCGACCGCCGATAATCTTTGCGCGATCATTCGCGCGCTTCCCAGCGGTACGGTTTGGGCGGCAACCGGCATCGGGAGGTTTCAATACTTCATCAACTCGCTCGCAGTAACCATGGGTGGCCACGTCCGCGTCGGCCTTGAAGATGCACTGTATTACGATTGGGATAAAAAGGAACTTGCCACCAATGCAGGCTTGATCGACCGTGTCGTTCGACTCGCTCGCGCGGCGGGCCGAGAGATTGCGTCTGCCGAACAAGCTCGCCAGATCATTGGTCTATCAGGATGCAGTGCCGTGGACGAACGACCTAGAATTCTGCCATTCAAGCGAGCGGCGTAGCACTCGTCGTCAATTGAGATAACGGAATCAATGAACAACCTCGTCACCATTGGACCGATTTCGACAAGCACTTGGGCTGGTAACTTTCGCGGTCAAGCGGACGTCCTGGGCGAGACGCTGTGGTTCGAGTCCGCCGATGCGCCTTTGGCTGCTTCACCAGAAGCATTCGCCACGGCTATGCTCATGCCAACTTTGGCCAAGAGATGCAACTTATTTGTTTCCGACCCGGTCTGCCCTATTTGGAATTCGCAAATCCCCCAAGTCGCAAATCTGTTGAGGCGCTGGTGGAATTATCCTGTTCACATTCCTTGGACGCGGACGACCGCCGGCTCGAACACACAGCCGAACTCGAATGTCGGTCTCCTGTTCACGGGAGGCGCCGATTCATTTTTCAGTTTATTACACAGTCCGCAGAAAATTCAATCCTTGATTTACGTGCTGGATTACGACGTTCCGCCCCAAGCACCAACCCGTTTCTCGAACTTCGAACCGCATCTGCGAATGATCGCCCGTGAGTTGGGCCTGAGGACCATTCTGGTGCGAAGTAACTTAAGACGGCACGCTGCTTTCCGCGGTCCGGCGTGGCAAGAAACACATGGCGCGGCGCTGATCGCCGTCGGGCACCTGTTGCGCGAAACGATCGGAACTTTAGTCGTTTCTTCTTCGCATCCGCGCTCGGCTCCAGAGAATTGGGGCACGCATTGGGATTTGGATCCGTTGTGGTCGTCGTCCTACTTAAAGGTCGTTCACTTCGGCGAAGAAACGCGGCGAAGCGAAAAAATTCGAATGATCGTTGACGATTCACTTGCCCAACGCTTTTTGCGTCCCTGCTGGGAGAATCCGCCAAACGGCTTGAACTGCTCAGATTGCGAAAAATGCGTACGAACTCAATTGGTGATCGCCCGCTGGGGAGACCTCAGCAAATTTTCGGCGTTCGACCATGCCCAATCGCTTGCCGATCGGTTGAAAGGCATCAAGCGTATTCCAAGGGCAAACCGATTGCTTTCCTACACCGATTGTCAAAATGCTCAATTGCCTCCGGGCTGCCATGAAGCCTTGGCCAAACTGATTCGTCGGAGCCATCGTTATTTTTTGCGCAAGAAAATTACGCGATCCGTGGCCAGAGTGATTTGGCCGAAAGCCTTTTGGCGCAAGCTCCGTGCCGCGTGAAATTCCAAGCCTCGCTTTCCAAGGATTCAATTGTGATTCCCTCAGTCATTCTGACCACTTACAACTCGCCCGATTGGCTACAGAAATCCTTGATCGGGTTCGCCTGCCAGACGCATCGCCAATTTGAAATCGTTGTAGCCGACGACGGTTCCAGCAGCGAAACGGAACGGGTCGTCCGTAAGATCGCTTCTGAAACGGGACTGTCGATGCAACACATTTGGCACGAAGACCTGGGCTTTCGCAAATCGACCATTCTGAATCGGGCAATCGAAGCAGCCGCAGGGGACTATCTAATTTTCTCCGATGGCGATTGCATTCCGCGAAGCGATTTTATCGCGCAACATCTACGGTTTGCCGCGCCGCGCCGATTTCTCTCAGCCGGAATGGTTCGCTTGCCGCGCGACCTCAGCCATCGGATCACTATCGCCGATATTCGCTCGGGAAAAGTTCATCAATCCGCGTGGCTTGCTAAACAGGGAATGAAGCTTGGACCAAAATTGAGAGTGCTCTTGGGCTTTCGCCGCGCTGCGATTCTATTCGATCTGGCAACAACGACGCGACCCACTTTCAACGGACACAATGCGTCTGCGTGGAAGTCCGATGTCGTGCGCGTCAACGGCCTGGATGAACGGATGGAATACGGCGGACTCGATCGCGAACTTGGCGAACGACTTGTGAATGCGGGCGTGCGACCACTGCAAATCCGTCATCGCGCAATTTGCATTCATCTCGATCACGACCGCGCCTACATTCGCCCCGAATGCCTGCTCAAGAACGCCGAAATACGCAATGAAACTCGCACCCTCAAGCTAATCTGGACGCCTTACGGCATCGTCCAAACCCTCGCAGAAATCCGTTCGCAAAAAGCGGCCTAGCATCGCAAGGTCCAAGCGACATCATTCGCCGATCATTGAATTCTCAAATCTCGTCAAATCTGGCGAATAAACGAGAGACGTCAATCTAATTCGCCAGAAATGACGAATACTAAACACGTACGTAAATCGCCAAATTAGACGACCTACCTGAAAAAGTCGCGTGGAATAAAGGTCCGAATATCGCGCGTTGGCGGACGCCGGTGACAAGTTCGGCGGCGACCGTCCGAGAAAGTGTGAAGTCGAAATGATGAACGGTGAACCGGAACCGCGTTGCCTTCTTCATTCATTCTTCTGACTTTCCTTGCGCTGGATGCCGTAAACCGAGACGTTCTCGCCGAACACCGCCCGCGTGTTGGCGTCGTTCTGCTCGATCGGCTGACTTGAGGATGATCGCAGCGCTGGAGTTGCCTGGATTCAGGGCGTGATACCGCCCGCCGACTTCATCAGCTCGTAGTAATCATGGAGAGGTTATACGAGCCGACCGACGGAACCATCGCCAATCAACCATTCATGACCCGTTTGACGTGTCCAGGCCAGTTGAGTTGGTAGGTGGTTTG
>JANMEB010000176.1:0-1304 GCA_031376585.1 Planctomycetota bacterium
CCAATTTTAACAGCCTTGGCGCGGGGACATTGCGCTGTGATACATGCGAGCAGCGGCCCCCAGTAGAATAGGGGCGGCGGCATTTAGATGACCTGGCGGAATAATCGAATGAGGGCTCGCACCATGTCTGCTTCGCGTTACGCTTCATTTGTGCGATGGGTCAGTGTGGGCTTGGCCTGTTGCCAAACGTTGACGAATTATGGTGTTGGGCAAGAGGCTGCGAAACCGGTTTTCCTGACCGGAGTTTCGATCGTCGATGTGGCGCAAGGACGAATTGTTGAAAACCAAGCGATTGAGATTGCCTCGGGGCGGATCAAAAACGTTGGCCCCATGGGGCAAATTTCGATACCGGCCGACGCCCAACAAATTCAGCTCGACGGGATGTTCGTGCTGCCCGGCTTAATTGACTTGCACACGCACCTATTGCTGCATCCTTACAACGAAGCGTCATGGAACGACCAAGTTTTGAAGGAACCGTTGGAGCTGCGAGTCATCCGAGCGACGGTGCATGCGCGCCGAACGTTGCAAGCCGGTTTCACGACGATTCGCGATTTGGGAACCGAAGGGGCCGGTTTCGCCGATGTCGCGCTGCGCGATGCGATAACGCAAGATATGATCCTTGGTCCGCGCATCGTTACCACGACCAAAGCCATCGTCACAACGGGCGGATATGGTCCGGCTGGGTTTGACCCTCGCTTGGTGTTGCCCAAGGGGGCGCAAGTTGCCGACGGTCCAATCGAAGTCCGGCGTGCGGTCCGCGAACAGATCGCAGCAGGCGCGGATTGGATCAAGCTTTATGTGGACTACCGTCGCAAGCCAGGCGATCGTTCAACACCGACATTTTCCCAGGCAGAAATTGAAGCGGCTGTGGACGAAGCGCGAACCGCAGGTATTCAAGTCGCCGCGCATGCCACCACGGACGAAGGAATTCGTCGCGCCGTATTGGCTGGTGTCGCCACGATTGAACATGGCTATGACGCTTCGCTGGAAACGCTGCGGCTCATGAACGAGCATAGTGTTGTGCTTTGCCCTACTCTGGCGGCCAGCGAGGCCATGGCCGTTTACGATGGCTGGAAACCGGATCAGCCCGATCACGCACGTGTCGCGACTGCCAAGCAGATGATGAAAAATGCACTCGACAGCGGCGTTTCGATTGCTTGCGGCAGCGACGTCGGCGTATTTGCACATGGGGACAATGTTCGTGAGCTTGAGCTAATGTTCGCTTATGGCATGTCGCTGCCGGAGGTACTTCGGAGCGCGACTCAAACAGCGGCCAAGGTTCTCAAAATCGAAAACGAACTGGG
>JANMEB010000189.1:0-11406 GCA_031376585.1 Planctomycetota bacterium
CGCTGGAATCACCGAACCGCTGAAAATCAGGATGAGCCCAAGCACGCTTCCTATAACGGGTGCAATCAAGGCGTACATCGGAGTTACGGCATGAACCAGGCCGAATGCTACCGATGCAATAATCCAAGCGGCGATCATGCCGTGGATTCCCGGCCAAAGATGTTGCAAACCGCCTTGAAGCGACCAGCGAAAAAGCATTTCCTCACCAATTCCTGCGCTCGCGGAGATCAAGGCAACTTGAATCATCGACAGCGGCGCAAATAGCGGAACCAGTTCTCTTAAAACGAAATTGCGAAATTCGCGAAAGGGCTTCCAGGGAATCACGAGAAAGACAATCGCACAAAGCGAGATCGCGGCAAAACCCACGGCACTCCAGCCGATCATCGCAGCAAGACCTTTGTCGAATACTTTGTTAAGCGGTTGCGCGTGGTCGTAGAGGCCGAAGTACGCCAACAAAAGCGCGACCAAAACACAGCCCGCTTCCAGAAGCAATCCAACTTGAGTAAGTCCGCCGGGCTTAAGGTCTTGACGCAAAAATTCGGGCTGTACGTCAGTCACTTTCGAGGCTGGCAACGATTCGACTGGTTTTTGATCGGTGGTCACCAATCGGCCATTCAAATAAACCGGCGGGCAAAAGCAATCGTAAATCGCAACAGAATCCATCGCTTTCTATATTGCAATCGGTGACGTCGCGGATCGTCCCAAGATGTTTGGGGAGCGGTCAGTATTTTACCGTTGCTCCAAGTTAGCGCAGACTAGTCCGGTAATTATGCCTTTCCTTCCTGTGATCTTCCGCCCCCAGCGTAAGCACATTGCCCAGCGCATTAAAGTCCGATCCAACTCTTCCAAAGCCGCTTCGACCACCGCCGCTGGCCCGCCAATCGAAATATCCTTCGTCGTCTCACCCTACGACCCAAGCGAAACGCGCCACCGGTTTCGCAATGGCCGTTATACTTCGTAAAAAACAAGCCTGTCCTTTTCGTTTTTCTTCAATCTTTTTCGTTCTTTTCGCCCCGATTTTCAATAAACGGTTCCTGACACCTTTTCCAATCAAATGCAAATTCAACCATGACAGTGCTTTTTCGATTCTTGACCTCTTTTCCGATCCCCTTTTCCGATTCTATTGTTTTGGATTTTTGGATTTGGGTTTTTTGCGTTAATCTCCCGTCCCAATAAAACAGTTTGGAAGCACGCGCTGTAGTTCCGGAATGCCGCCATAATCATGATCATATCGTTGCTCCTCAAGAGTTGTCATACCTATATGCAAGTACTTCAGTTCTTTCAACTTGCCAAGTTTAGGTATCGACTTTTCCGTGACACCTTTGCAAAACGCTAGATTCAAATATCGCAGCCTCGGGCAATTTTGAACCAAAATGTCCACTCCGTCATCGGAAATGGATGACACTCTTCCCGAAAACACTCTTAAATTTGGACAGCGATCAGGGCCTGGCAAGCATCCGTCTGTTACGGTCACGCAGAAAAAAAGAACTTCTAGGTTAGGCAATTTTGGAAATTCGAATGCGCCGGACAATTCGGCATTCGAGAGGTCCAACCATTCAAGCTTTGAAAGAACTTCAAGAGCCTGAATGTTGAAGCCAGTCAAATTCGCGTTACGCGCGTTTAACCCTCGGAGACTTCGGATGTTGCAGACCGACTCAAGGTCTTTTTCATTGACACCCATTTTACCCATACGAAGCCACTCGAGCTTTGTTGAATTTGTTAACGCATCCCTTAACCTATTGTCGAAAACGAATGGCGAGCAATCGAAAACCGTAGCGCATTCAAGATCACGTACATTCTGATCATCAATGGCTATTTTCGATTTCAATTCCACTTGGCTAGAATCCGCACCTAGCGACCGCTCAGATATGAATCTATTTGGCGCTTTTCCCGACGAAAGCAAAAAAAGTTCTTGATAGTCGTCAGACGACGGGCTTTCGATTTTCTTGACATCGTAATCGCTTATTTTCCGTGGACTAGAGTCAATCGGTTGACATCCCAACAATAAAGCAATCCCAAAAAAACGGCCAAGATGACAGTATTTTACAAGCGTTTTAGTATTGTGGCTCATAAACCCACTCACGTTTGACAAATAAAAGGTGTCAGAATAAAAGGTGTCAGGAACCGTTGTTTTATCCTGAGACCTTTTCTTGTCTGCCGAACCAACTGCAATTAGCAACCTCAACCAAGCGAAGTCAAAGGTTTAATAGGAAATATTTGCGTGCCAAAAACTGACAAAATTCGGTCAGCCGCGGACAATGCCATTGAAAAGGCTGAGGTAAATTTTTGATTGCGAATTCTGAGCCGATTCCCCACTGTTCCGAATGGCACAGTCGAAAGCGAATTAATTGAAACAACCAACGCGAGTTGGTAGTTTTATACGGCTGGCTAAAGTATGCAAACTGCCATCGCCAAAAGATCCGGGTGGAGGTGTTTGGTTATTTAGCCTGTTGTGTCAACACTTCCGACTCGCGTCGGTGGCTTGCGCCTTGTAAAACAATTACGACATTGGCATTGGCCACTGATCCCATTTGTTCGCGCAGGGCGACTGCGCGGCTTTGCCGCTTCGCTCTTCCCTGGTTTTCAGTCGGTTTCTAGGCGGGGAACGGGAACTAGAATTGCCAGAAGGCTTTTTCCGCAGTTATCGGACTTTGATTCCCATCGCGGCAATGACGGCATCCGCGCCGGGCGTGAGCCGCCGAATCTTACGGGCGATTTCGGATTTCTCTGATGTGGTTGCAGTCGTCGCTTTTTTCTTGAGGCGAGTGACTTGTTTTTTGCGTTTACGACGACGGCGGATTTCTCGAATTCGTTCAATACCGGACATTTCATTTCCTCATAATCAGTTTTTGACGATTCGATAATTTACTCGATGTTCGACGATTGTTCAACGAATGGTCTTTGCCTGGTGGCCCACTCCCGCGCCACCGGCAGCATTTCGCCGATCAGGAACGCCGATCCCGTAACGGCGATACAAGTGCTTGGTTGGCTGCTTTGATGAGCGATTTCCCAAGCTTGTTTTGAGTCGCTTGCGGCTTCAATGGCCGGCAAAGGCCCGTCAGCATGCGTCCACTGTGACAATACTTCCTCGCAAAGTCGTTGAAGGGCAAGCAATTCGCAGCCGCGCGGATTGCTCACAATCCTGGTGAGAATCACGCGGTCAAAGTGCGGCAACAGGAGCTTGAGCATCCGCAAGATTCTTTTGTCGCTGCTTGCGGAAAAAATGAGCGTTCGACCGTCGCGTCCTGGACCAAACCGTTCCAAAAGCGTTCGCACAAAGGCCCGCACCGAAATTTCGTTATGGGCAATGTCCAGCACGACCGGTGGCGTCCCTTCGACGAGCTGGAAACGTCCCAGCAGCCGAACATTTCGCAAGCCGGAACGAATTGTCTCGTCCGTGATATTCCAATGGTGATGAGACAACCACTGCGCGGCGGCGGTGGCGATGGCCGCATTACTGGCTTGGTGACTTCCTAGTAGCGAAGTAACACAATTCGGCAAGTCGTATTGTTTTCCGACGATGCCCCAGGTGTGGAACGTCGTCGGCTCCTCAGTCTGTGGTTTGACACTCGCGGCGCGGACGTTAAATTCTTGGCCCAACCAAAAGACGGTCGCGTTGTGTCGACGCGCAACGTCGGCGATGACTTCGGCTGGCTTGCCGCCTTGGACGCCGCAAATCACGGCGACACCGGGTTTGATGATGCCTGCCTTCTCGGCAGCGATGAGCGGCCGCGTTGCGCCAAGCTGCCGCTGATGGTCGATGCCAATATTGGTAATCACAGTCAACACAGGCCGACAGACGTTGGTCGAATCAAGTCGTCCACCCATGCCCACTTCGACGACCGCGACATCGACGTCGCGCTGAGCGAAATAGTCGAACGCCGCGGCGGTCATGATTTCAAAAAAGGACGGCGGGTGCAATTCGTTGCGTTCGCGCGATTGCCGATCGATTTCGGCCACGTCGCATCGGAACGATTCAACTAGTGCACAAAAATCATTCGCGCGAATCATTTCGCCATCGACAACAATTCTTTCGCGGACAATTTCCAAATGGGGCGAGTAATAAACGCCAACTCGATAGCCTGACGCCGCCAAGATGCCCGCGATCATCGAAACGACGGACCCTTTTCCCTTGGTGCCAGCGACGTGAATAATCGGATATTGCCAGTGTGGGTTTCCCCGGCGATTGAGAAGCTGCAGGACGGTTTCAAGTTTGAAGTCCCAGGTGGCTGCTGGATCGTCGGACCGTCGCTCGTAGTTGATTCGACCGTAAAGGTACTCCTCAGCGACGGTATCCATTTTCGATGAATCGTCATTCATGGGCCGCGAATTTCCTGGACAAACGACAAAGGACTGAGGAATATTGCCCCACGCTATGGCAACATGAACTTGGCGTGTCATTGTGCGGGTGGATTATCTCGCGCCCTAGGCTGCGTCATTTGGACAAATTGCAAAGTGCCCGTTGACTCGCTAGATTTTAGCCGATAATCGTTCGGCCGGGACCTCAACGAAATGCGATCGAACAGTTAGAATGTTTTAGAGTTCTGCCACGTACGACATTCCTTCACCTTTAACTCTTTCAGCGTAATTTCATGAATTCAGCATCTGGCGACATTTCAGCCAAAGCCACTTCGACGAAAGACGTCTCTCAGAAAGACTTCAAGAGCTCGTTGGAGACCAATCCGGATTACGATCCGAACTTGGTCATCGAAACGCAAAGTCTTTCCAAGGTATATCGCGATTTTTGGGGCCGCCAAAAGGTCCGCGCGCTCAAATCGCTTGATCTAGAAATTCGAAAAGGCGAGGTCTTCGGATTGTTAGGGCCGAATGGTTCGGGCAAATCCACCACGATCAAACTTTTGCTCGGGCTGTTGTTCCCGACCGCTGGTCGCGCACTGGTTTTTGGCAAAGATGCCGTGGACGTCACCAAGAACGAGAGGATTGGTTTCTTGCCGGAAGAATCTTACTTGTACAAGTTCTTGACGGCTGAAGAGACAATGGACTTTTACGGTCGCTTATTCGATATGCCGGCTGCGGTCCGCCGCGAACGCTCAGCCGCTCTGATCGACAAAGTCGGACTGACTTGGGCCAAACGGCGGCAACTTAAAGAATATTCCAAAGGTATGACCAGGCGAATTGGACTGGCCCAAGCATTGATCAACGACCCAGAATTGATCTTGTTGGACGAACCGACTTCGGGGCTCGACCCGTTAGGCACTCGCGAAATGAAAGACATGATTCTCGATCTGAAAGCCCAAGGCAAAACCGTTGTCATGTGCAGTCACTTGTTGGCCGACGTTCAGGATGTTTGCGATCGAATCGCAATTCTGTACAAAGGTGAATTGAAGGAACTCGGCCGCGTCGACCGCTTGCTCAAAGTGACTGACGAGACCCAACTCCGCGTGAAAAATTTGTCGCCCGCCGCCGAAGCCGAGATTCGCGCGGTGCTCAGCAAGCACAACACGACGGTGCTTCAAATGGATCATCCTAAAACGACGCTGGAGGAACTGTTCCTCAACATTGTCCGCGAAAGCGAACAGCATCCCGGTCGCCGTTCAGCCGGCACCGAAAACGAATAATCAAAGTTTCACGGCGAGCACATGGTAGTAAAAGAATTTCCAAGGTTTTTGGAGTGGTTGACCGGCGGCGATTTGTTGCTGTCCGGTGCGATCGCCACATTCTTGTTGATCGCAGTGGGCTGTCTGTTCCTTGGAACCTTGTTCGGTTACTTCGTCGCGGTGATGCGGCACGGTCCGTTTGAAGCGTTTTACGCAACAGCCAACACACTGTTTCAATCCGTTCCTGATTTTCTGAGGACTTCGCCGCGCCGCATTTTTGCATTGGCCAGATTGGCCGTGAAGGAAGCTTTCCGCCGAAAAATTGTATTGTCGGTGCTGGGGATTTTTGCGGTAGCATTGCTTTTTGGCGGTTGGTATTTCGATTCGGGCAGCGAGCACCCCGAACGCACGTATATCGGAATCGTTACCTGGGGAACGCAGCTTTTGGTTTTGATGATGGGCTTATTGATTAGCTCATTCAGCCTTCCAGACGACATAAAAAACAAAACAATCTATACCGTGGTTACGAAACCCGTGCGCCCGACAGAGATAATTCTTGGGAGAATTCTCGGTTTTGCTGGGTTAGCTACTGTGCTGCTTTTCATCATGGCGCTGGTTTGCCTGATGTTCGTATCGCGAGGATTGTCGCATGGCCATGTCGTCGACGGGCCCAGTCAAACCATTGCGTCATTGCAAAAAATAGACCAGGACACTGGCGTTACTTTAGATGGCCACCGAATTCCGACGAATACCGCCTACCTTGGTGCCACCTCCCAGCGCGACAATCATCGCCATCGGATGCGGGTCATCAAACAAATTGTCCGCAAGGGTGAGCCAGAGCCAACCAATTTGAGCGATGTCGTCAAAGTGGAGGAAGACGCTGACAAGAAAACCTATTTCCGCATGGTCATAGACGGCCAAGGCGGGCACACCCATTCGGTATCCCTCCGGCCTGCCACCAGCTTGGATGAAAACGATTCCGAAATAATCGTTGGGCCTGCATCCGGATTTTTTCGGGCGCGAGTTCCCTTATATGCGGAATCGCTTTTATTTACCGATAGCGTCGGAGTTACGAAAGCCGAAGGAGTCGTGACCGGAGACGAGTGGACCTATCGCGGATACGTCCAAGGTGGTGCATCCTTGGCAAAGGCCACGTTCGAGTTCGCAGGAATTAGACCTGATCGATTTTCAACGCCAGATCATGTTGAAATGGAGATGACCCTCGGTGTGTATCGCTCGTACAAGGGTGACGTTGACCGGCGAATATTGGCCGAAGTTTATTTTGAAAGTGTGCCGGACGAAACTGCTGACCGCAAAGTAAAATTCCAATCCGATCCAATCTCGTTCGAGACGATGGAGTTCGACGTGCAAGGTGTGGTGTTTCCGCGCTCCATGTCGGGTCGGTCGTTGGACGAGAATGGGAACACCCTTCAGAAAGGGATGCAGCTTGATTTCTTTGACAACTTAGCGAGTAGCGGTCGTGTTCGCGTCATTTTGCGATGCGCGGACCGCGATCAATACTTGGGAGTTAGTCGCGCCGACGTCTATTTTCGTGCTGGCGAAGCAACGTATTGGGTTAACTTCTTCAAAGCATTCTTCGGAATCTGGCTGCAAATGTTGATTGTGGTCACTTTGGCGGTCTCGCTTAGCACGTTTCTCAGCATGCCCGTCACGATGTTCGGAACAGTGCTAGTTATCATCTTGGGATTTGTGTCGGAATTTATTCGGGAGCTGATCAAGCCCGAGGCGGAAGGCGGCGGACCGATCGAGTCGTTTGTTCGAGTGATTACTCAACGCAATATGCAAACGCCGCTGCCTGACGGATTTTTGACCAGCGCGATGGAATGGGTTGACGATGGGCTTTTGGCGATTCTCAATGCTTTAACTTATATTGTGCCCGATTTTTCTAAGCTTGATTTTTCGCAATACGTTAAATTTGGGTATTGGATCGATGGCGATCGGTTGTGGGTTGCGACGTTTTTGGCTCTTTCGTTTTGCGCAGGCTTGGTTGTGTTCGGATACTTCAACTTAAAAACCAGAGAGATTGCGGCATGAATCGGCTTTCACCGTTTGTGCAAAAGATTATTTACATTTGCCTTATTGTTGCGCTGCTCGTGCCATTATCATTTATTGCACGACCTGCCTCCCAACGAGGCGAAGGTGGCCAAGGCGATACTGGCGGTCGTCTCGCGATGTTGCGCTGGCAATACAATATGTCTCAGGCGAAACTGGGCGAAATTGATCCGGCGAGCGAGACGATGAAACTGATGTCGTTGGGGTTTCGTAGCGTAGCGGCTACTTCGCTCTGGTTAAATGCAATCGATGCTCAAGTTAAGAAAGATTGGGATCAAGTTGCCACGGCGCTCAACACGCTGATGAGAATACAACCGAACTTTCACAAGGTTTGGGACCACCAAGCCCACAACTTGTCGTACAACATTTCGGTGGAATTCGACGATTATGAGCAAAGGTATAGCTGGGTAAAAAAAGGACTTTTACTGCTGCGCAAAGGATTGAGCTACAACCAGCGTGATCACCGATTTACGGATACGCTGGGGAAATATTCCGGGCAGAAAATCGGACGGTCTGACGAGAAAGTCGAATTCCGCCAGCTTTTCCGGTACGACGACGATTACCATGCCAGCCTGGACGACATATTCGACCGTGACTCCTACGATGCGGGCCAATACGGAAAAGATAATTGGTTGCTTGCATATCAGTGGTTCAATCGCTCGATGGCAATGGTCGAACAAGGCGTCGCAGGCGAAAAAGCACCGATGCGAACCAAGGAATTGATGTTCTATATGAATCGCCCGGCGCAGCTCCGCAACCATGTGAGCTCATTACAAAGAGAGTTTCCACCCGAAGAGAGCTTTAAATTCAAATGGCAGTCGGCTCACGACGAATGGAACGAATACGGGGCTCGCGAAATTCGCACGTCCTCCAACTTGCGGATTTCATTGGACGGAATGGAACAAACGGAGATGTCCATGCGTAAATGGCGAGAGGAATTGGACGTATTCGCGCCTGGAGTTCGTGCCAAATTGCTTGCCGAAATTGACAACCAAATTTCCGTGTCGCCCGAGGAACGACGACTCATTAATTTGGACATCGAAACATTGAGCGAGGATGAAAAGCTTAAAGCTCGACTTGCTATGGCCCGAATTGAAATGGCTAACAAGACGGTTGATGAATCGGTATTGCAAGCGGTCAAGTCAGCCGATCGCTTGGTAGCCGACGAGCTTTACCTGAAAATTAAGCAGGCCTATTTCCGCTTGCACGTGATCGAACTCGACCGTTCCACGATCAACTATCAATATTGGAAAGATCGGACGTTTTTAGAGATGAGCGATGAGGCACTCGTCGCGCATCAATCGTTTTATGACGCGCATGACAAATATCGGGCCGCGATTTACGACGATTTTGTCGCCTTTGACAAGCAGCAATTGCATCCGATGCTTGACTCGAATGGAGTAGCTCGAATCGAACGTGGTGCCATTGCCAGCTTCATTGCGGGCTTTCAATTTTGGGCCGATGTCTCCAAAAATTATCCAAGTTTGGGTAGTAGTGCGTTCTTCGATATTATGTTGGAAGACGCCGGCCGGGTGCGCGAGATGGTCGATGCCCTTGGAAGGCCATGGCCCAAAGATTTTCCGTTTCAAGCATTTATTGACGCAAATCCCAGCGTTGCCGCGTCGTACCGATTGCCTAACAGCGAGTCACTCAAACTAGATGCTCAGAGCGGTGCTTTGCCAATGCGACCTTCGCTCGAGGTCAATGTCGATTCCAGTAATCCTGTCGATTCGAGCGAATCGCAAAACTAACTAGGTAGCAAAAAAATATGCCGCCAGGGTCTGACGCCAATTCAAAACGACTTCGAAGAAAATTGTCGTGTGGTCCGCCCTCTTCGAGGATTTGTTTTTGGCTCGAACACTTTCCACGCAAAATCAGGTGATTGATTTTTGGCGCAGCCGTCGGCATAACGCCTGAAAATTCCTATTGGGGAATCGCGCGCATTGCCGTTATCATTCAGGGCATTGGTTATGTCGAATACCGTCAGGGAAGACGTCATGTCGTTGCCCGAATTTCCGCGAATTCTTATCACCCGACTCAGCCATATCGGCGATTGTGTTTTAACGCTTCCGTTGTTGCGGGCGCTGCGGCGAAAATTTCCAACGGCTTATATCGCGTGGGCTGTTGAAAAGCCCGCCGATCAATTGCTTTCCGGAAACCTCGATTTGAATCAATTGATCGTCGTGCCGCGGGATTGGATGCGGAGCTTGCGATCGATTATTGCGCAACGGAGAATTCTCCGGGAAAAAAAGTTTGACATTGTCTTTGATCCGCAAAGTCTGACCAAAAGCGCGGCGTTAGGTTGGCTGTCAGGCGCACCGATTCGCGTTGGCATGTCGAAGCCTTTCGGACGTGAAGCGGCTCCTTGGCTTAACAACCGGCTAGTGACGCCGAGCACGACGCACCTTGTTGATCGGACGCTTGATTTGCTGAGAGCGATTGATGTCCGAGAAACTCACGTCGAGTTTCGCATGCCGGTTGACCCCGTCGCGCAAAAGTACGTCCTTGAAGCAATTCCCAAGATCGCACACTCAGGGTTCATCGTCATTAATCCTGGAGGTACTTGGCGTTCCAAGCAATGGGAGCTTGACCGATTTGCGGCCGTCGCCGATTTCGCCCGGACCCAGTTGGGAGTTTCGAGCGTGGTGGCTTGGGCCGGCGTTGACGAACGGAAAATGGCCGAGCAAATTGTTCGACAAAGTCACGATTCAGCGATTGCCGCTCCCGCGACAAACTTGAGGCAACTCGCCGCGCTATTGGCTCATGCAGAGATGTACGTTGGCGGAGATACCGGCCCGATGCATCTAGCGGCGGCCGTAGGTACGCCGTGCGTCGCACTTTTCGGGCCGACTCGTGCGATCGACTCGGGTCCGTACGGAACAGGACACGTGTCGCTCCAAGCCTGGTATCAGTCAGGCACCAGCCGCGAGCGTCGCAGTGCGGAAAATCTTGCTATGCGCGATATATCCGTCGAACAAGTTTGCATCGCGGTGTCAACCGTTCACCAAGCACAATTGCGATCGAAAAATGTGGCGGCTTAAGCGCGGAATATGGCAGAAAGCCCAACTTGGCAAATGGCCCGACTTTGATTCCCGTTATTTTCCTGGATCTTTGTTCGTTTCGGGCAAGTCTAGGGTCAAAGAAATATCTAACACGATTGGGTAATGGTCCGAACCGATGTCGCGCTCCACCCAGCGGCGATGGATGTGGAATTCGCGTGAAACGAATGCATGATCGATTGGTATCAACATTAGCCAATTGAATTGAGGCCACGACGTTTGAAGGCCGAATCCTGCGCGCGAGTCGTGCAATCGTGAATCGCGCAAGAAGTCGGCAACGTATGGCGACCAAGTCGTCGAGTTAAAGTCACCTGCGACAATTTGTGGGCGGTTATCGGTTGCGACCCGCCGCGCGAGATTGTGCAATTGCTTGTTGCGCGACGCGAATCGCGATCTCGTAATCGGGGACAACGTATGCACGGCCGCAAGGCCTACCTTTTGACCGGAGACTTCGATCTCGCAAAACAGAGTTGGCACATCGACGCTATCGTCAAGTAAAATTTCTTCGACATTTCGCAGTGGCCGCTTGCTAAATATGGCAATGCCAAAACCATAATTGCGCGGACTGATCACCGAGTATGGAAATTGAGCCTTAACTAAAGTGAGTTGTTGGTCCCAACGAAAGGTGTATTCGAGAATGACTAGCAAATCGGGATCGAGCTCCGCCACCAATTGTTCGAATTCGTATGCACGCAAATTAGAATTCAAAATGTTTG
>JANMEB010000254.1:0-3862 GCA_031376585.1 Planctomycetota bacterium
TGAAACCGTGAAATTCGCAAATGTCGATCCGCTATTGCCTTCAGCGAGCGTGACGTCGTTAATCGAAAGTCCCGGCAAAGCAACCGTCGCTCCCATTAACTTGTCGACATCCAAACGGCCACCCGTTACGGTGAATCCCGCCAATGACGTGGTTGCTGTGACGTTTGCCAACAAAGCATTGCGCATGGAAAGAGCAGTGGCACCAGGATGCGTTGAAGCGTACAAGGCCAGGGCACCGGTCACATGCGGAGTGGCCATCGAAGTGCCACTATACGAAGCATAGGCGTTATCCGGAACACTTGAGACAACCGAAGATCCGGGGGCCCCGAGGTCAACCGTAGTTGCTCCATAGCTGGAAAATGATGATCGTGCACCCGTGTTTGTAATCGATGCAACAGCAATCACGGCGTCATACCCGGCGCCAGCCGTCGTGTTGTAATTCGAAGGATAGGAAGCCGTCACGTCAGTATTGGAAGTTGAATTACCCGCAGCCGCCACAAACAAAATGCCTTGGTTCGCGGCGCGGGTGATCGCATCGAGCAAGCCTTGTGAAAAGCCGCCACCGCCCCACGAATTATTGGTTGCGATGATGTTCAGCCCGTGCCGCGTCTTCAAGTCCGTGACATAGTCCAATGCTTGGATCGCACCCGAAGTCGAACCGCCGCTTGGCCCAAGGAACTTAGTCGAGATCATGGTGACGTTCCAATTGACGCCAGCCACGCCGATGCCGTTTCCGCCGTCACCGCCGATTGTTCCGGCGACATGCGTTGCATGATCGTCGCCCGTTCCGTCGTAAACGGTTCGGTCATTGGAAAAGAAATCCCAGCCCTGCGTATCATCGATCTTGCCGTTTCCGTCATTATCCACACCGTCGATCGGATCGAATGGATTGTTCCAGACGTTTGCCGCCAAGTCCGGATGGGTGTATTGAATGCCTTCATCGATTACGGCGACGTATACGTTGTTGGATCCAATGAAGCCGTTATTCCAAGCTTTCTCAGCTTGGGAACCATATTGATTCGTTGTGCCTGCGGGACCAACTGCTGACGGCGAGTCGCTACTGTACATGCCCCACAAGTTACCGTTGAGGTAATGCGTGTCATTGCTAATTTCCGAGGTGGTGTAAATCCAGTTCGGTTCCGCGAAAGCAACACCGCGCATCGAACGGACTCGGTTAATAGCTGCGTCAACGCTTAAGCCGTTGCCGACCACAACACGTTCCAAGATACCTTGGCCTGCGTTTTTCATTGTGTTGGTTTGAATTTGTTCCAGGACGTGGCCTGAAACTTGAGCACGGACGTTCGCTCGGCTTGCGACATCGGCAGATGGTGCGAACTGAATCAACAGCTCGCCAGGTACAAACGTCGCCAACATGGCGCGATCTTCGAGCGTCTCGAAAAGAAAATCATCGCGCTTGAGTTTGTTGGAAACATCGCGCGAATTGAAGTATGAACCTAAACTCAGAAATAGTTTTGCCGTGCGTCGTGCCATAAGGAGACTCCCTAAACATGTGCCAATTAAAGTTCAAATATAACGGGCCATGCGAAAGACGAGGGAGCGTCGCACGGTTGACGGCGCAATATAAATTAGATTTTCCTGGAAACAAGCACTGGGTAAACGGTTATTGAAGAAAATGCTGTTTGGACGGACTTTTTGTTGACTCATCGCGGAAGCGTTAAATTGGCGAGTAATCGAGAATTTCAGGCAATTCTTCAGCCAGCCATGAGTGGCTTGTCACCAACAATCCCGATGCCGTCATCGCCAGACCAAGAGGCAAAAAAAATCCGCGCCGGCAAAAGCCAACACGGATGAATTTCATGTTTGCATAGGATTTGCGAGACTATCCTGGGGATGCTGGGAACAGTGAGTGAATGGCATTAATCGCGCGAGTGCGAGAACCCAAGATCACTTGAATTGCCCGTTCACAGTTTTGATGCAATCGTTCCGCCAATTCATTTGCGCCGAGGTTGTGCAATGCGTCGATACATTCCCGGCAGACCAATCGAATGCGGTCAATGCAGTTTCGGCTCGAGGTATTGATTTGCGTAATGCAGATGCGAGCCAAGGCACGTGCATCTTCAACTTTGCCAGCCGCTAACAATTCCTTAATCCTTGGCGAACATTCAGCGACGATTGCGACGTGTCGTTGAACGCATCGTTCCGTGATCGTATGGACACGTTCGTTACAGCTTCGAAAAATTTCTTCGGCGGTTTGAGCCGATGTGCTCGATTGCCCAACCCACGCCAGTGCGACGGAAACGAGCGTCAAAAGTGCTTTTCGTTGAAACATGGAGGTCTCCTTGGTTCCGATATTGAATTGCTTCCACCGTAAGTTACGGCGAGCGCCACTAGGACGCCAGTACCCTTGGTGACACAACCGCTCGTTTTCGTACACCGAGACAAATATTTTGACGATTCTCAAAATTTGGCTGTACGAAATTGTTTTTATTCAGCACCAACAACCATTGGTCCGCATGATAATCGCCGAGCACCGGGGTCTGGAATGGCTTCACATGTGAAGTAGCGGAGCGCATGATAGAGTTGGAAATTGGGGTCCGCCCGAGGGGTTGCCCAATTCGATTGATTGGGCTTGCTAACTTGCGGTATGCCGTGGAAGTCTACGCGGAAGAGAAGTTGCTCATTGAACGACTTTTGAGTCGGCAGCGACCGGCGTGGGACGAATTCGTAACGAGATATCAAAAAGTAATCTGCGCTCAAATTTATCGCACGGCAAGGCAATGTAATCGTAAGTTCGTCCAGGCTGATTTCGAAGACGTCTGCGCCGAAGTTTTTGCAGTCGTTTTGGCCAATGACATGGCACCGCTGCGCTCGTTTCGCAACGCCAGTTCACTGGCCACTTGGTTGACCGTAATTGCGCGGCGAATCTGTTTGCGACAAATCGATCGGCAGCCGTTGGAACGCCCGCTGGGGCATTTAATGCCGCAGGCCGATCAGGGAATTGGTTGTGGCGCCAAATCAGGCGACGTGCTCGACGGGCTAATCGACGAAGAAGAAAAGCGTCAACTTGACTCGTCGCTGGCTCGCTTACGGAATGGAGACCGAGAGTTGTTGGGATTGTATTTCGAACAGCGATTGAGCTATCAAGCAATCAGCCAGCGGATGGGCATTTCGATCAATTCCGTCGGACCAAAACTTCAACGGGCCCAACAGCGGCTGCGAAAGTTAATGAGTCAACCATGAACAACCACAAAGTTTCCTTACTGCAGTTGCTCAAGCTGATCGCAAAGCAGTTCGACGCGGGCGTCGATCCTCAACTGCGTCGCGAAATAGCTGCGGATGCAATACTTGCCGGCCGCTGGCGACAGATTTCGAATTCGTGGACGCACCTGCAAAACTCCGAGATCATGCCGCTGCAATCCAATGGCGACTTTCCGGTTTCGGGTGATTGGATTTCCATTTCCAGAAGGACAGAAGCACGCGACATACGGCGGGCCGAAGCGATTGCAGCATTTGTCGAAGGGCGCTTAGATAAGGCAAACGCATCCCGCATCGA
The DNA here is from genome assembly GCA_031376585.1 of Planctomycetota bacterium. Classification (GTDB taxonomy): domain Bacteria; phylum Planctomycetota; class Planctomycetia; order Pirellulales; family Pirellulaceae; genus JANMEB01. The sequence goes on from JANMEB010000254.1 coordinate 3,515, forward strand.
GACGCTGTGTTGGACTCGACAAGCGTGGTTGTCCGAAGTCGTGTGTGCATTTCATGACGCGCACCAGCCGTTCGCTCAAGAGCTTTCCCAAGTGGACTTTGATCGTCTTGGAAAGCGATTGGTAGCGATCGCAAGTGAACTTCAACCGGCAAGTCCGGGCGTGGTTGCACTTTGCAACGAGAACGAAAATCAACAGACGTTGAACGAATCGAGACAGACGTCGGTTTCCAAGGCTCTCCGCTATGACTTTCACGGGACTGTTCGAAATTGGTCGACCGTTGCGGCGGCGATTCTTGTGCTCGGCGTTTGTTGCTTGGCCTGGATATTTCGATCGGCCAATACGCAGAT
>JANMEB010000178.1:0-28407 GCA_031376585.1 Planctomycetota bacterium
CCAGCACGGCAAAAAAATCGTCTCGCACGGCGGCGGTTACGACGGCATGTATAGCTGCGTGATGATGGTCCCCGAAGCAAAACTGGGTGTGGTGGTTTTGACGAACAGCATGACAAGCCTTCCTAATGCGATCGCTTATCAAGTCGTTGAGGAATATTTGTCGCCGGGAAGTACGCGAGATTTCAGCCAAGAATATTTGGCCAATTTTTCGAAGGACCGCATAGAATTCGACGAACGAATCGCCAAGTCGATCGAAGTGAAGCAAGTCGGAACGTCGCCGTCCCGCGCTTTGACTTCGTACGTCGGCAAGTACCGCGATGCGATGTATGGCGACGCCGAAGTGCTTCTTGTCGGCGATCGATTGCAACTAAAACTTTTGCCGAATGTCGATCTGGTCGCGGATTTATCGCATCTGCATTATGACACGTTTCAACTTCATTGGCAAAAAGAGCTGGCGTGGTTTGGTTCGGGTGCTTGCCAATTTGAATTGAACTTCGATGGATCGGTTCGATCCTTTCGGCTTGACGTTCCCAACGACGATTTGTGGTTCTACGAATTGCATTTTGAACGCCTGCCGAAAGAGGCCGCGACTAAGTAGCGCTACTTGCGGCGGACCGAGCGTTGCATTTGTCGGCGGGCGTCTTTTTCGCGTAACGTTTGGCGTTTATCAAAGATTTTTTTGCCGCGGCAAACGCCAACAGTGACTTTGGCAATTCCTCGTTCGTTGAAGAACATCGCAAGCGGAATGAGCGTCAAACCTTTTTCTTGGATTCGGGCGGCAAGTTTTCGTTGCTGATTCGCGCGGACGAGAAGCTTTCGCGGACGCTTGGGCTCGTGATTCCAAATCGTAGCTTGTTTGTATTCCGGAATGTCAGCGTTGACGAGCCATAGTCCACCGTCTCGCCATCGAACGTACGCTTCGTCCAATGAAACCTTTCCCTCGCGCAGGGTTTTTACCTCGCTGCCGACCAGCATCATGCCGCACTCCAATTGCTCCAAGACCTCATATTTGTGGCGAGCTTTGCGGTTCTCGGAGATCATTCGGGCGTTTTTATTTGCCGAGCGGCCTGCGGGTTTCGATTCCTTTTTTTTAGCGTTCATGCGGCGTGACTATAACTCAATTGATGCTGATGTGCCATGTAAACCGATTGAATCTTGGCGAGGCCCTTGTTGTCGCCGAATGACCAGTCGAGCCAAGACGGCACGAAGGCTTATCCCGCTCCCTAGCTGCGACCATTGTAGTTGTTAAGATTGATACTCGCCGAGTCACTTTGGTATAACTACGATGATGAACGAAAACGGTTCTTTGCCTGTAATTTCCGCGCCGGAAGCGCCGCTTGTCGGCGATGTTGTTCATCGTTTGCCGCGCTGGCTCAAGCGCGAAGTCCCCAAAGCCAACGCGAACCATTTTACCTCGGACCTGCTGCGTGAGTTGCGGTTGGAAACAGTTTGCGAAAACGCCAAGTGCCCCAATCGCATGGAGTGCTATTCGCAGAAGACTGCAACGTTCATGGTTCTGGGAAATGTGTGCACACGACCTTGCTCGTTTTGTGCCGTATCCCGTGGTCGTCCAGAAGCTTTGGAGCTCGATGAGCCGCAACGGCTCGCGGAGGCTGCGTTTCGCTTGGGCCTCAAGCACGTTGTCATCACGTCGGTAACACGAGATGATTTGCCCGACGGCGGTGCCGAACATTTTTATCAGTGCATCCTTGCCGTTCGCGCCAAAACTGGAGCGGCAGTCGAAGTTCTCACGCCCGATTTCGTACATTGTCGTTCGGCGCTGGATCGAGTAGTTGAAGCGGCCCCCGATGTATTCAATCACAACATGGAAACAATTCCACGGCTCTATCGACGTATTCGCGGCCCCAAAAGCGATTATCGCTGGACGTTGGGGCTACTGAAACGAATCAAGAAACTGAATCCGGCAATCAAAACAAAGAGCGGCTTGATGTTGGGATTGGGTGAAACGCGAGACGAGTTGTTAGATGCGTTGGCGGACTTGCGCGGCGTCGATTGTGACTTTTTGACGTTGGGACAATATTTGCAGCCCGCCCAAGACAAATACGTGCCGGTCGTTCGGTACTTGCCACCCGAAGAATTTGATGAGATTGGTCAAATGGCCCGCGAAATGGGCTTCAAAAAAGTCGCCAGCGGCCCGTTTGTTCGCAGCAGCTACCACGCGCGCGACATGGCCGAAGCCTAACGTCACCATCAAACCAACGAAGTTTTCGCAACGATCCGTTGCCAGTTACGATGCCCACAAATCAGATCGAAGTCACCATTAACGGTGTAGCTCGTCACGTTGATGAAGGCCTGTCGCTGGAACAGTTGATATGGCAATTTCAATTGGTTTCCCATCAGGTCGCCATTGAAGTCAACCAGCAATTGATACCTCGCCGCGAACATTCACAGCGCCGACTTCGCGGCGGCGATCAGCTCGAAATCGTTTCGCTGGTTGGGGGAGGCTAAAGCAATGAACACGCTGAACGAGACTGGTTTAACAGACGAGTCGATCGATCCACCGTTGCGGATTGGTCCGTTCACATTGAACAGTCGACTTATTTTGGGTTCGGGAAAGTACGAATCGTTTGAGCAAATGCAGCAGTGCATCGAGCTGTCCGGAACCCATTGCGTGACCGTCGCGGTTCGGCGCGAACGGCTCCATGACAGCCAAGGCCGGAACATTCTGGACTTTTTGGATACGCATCGTTTGATCTTGTTGCCAAACACGGCGGGTTGTTACGACGCCGACACGGCAGTCCGCTGCGCCCGAATGGGGCGAGAGATTTTGCTTGGACTAGAAAATCCAGGCGCGGATTGGGTGAAGCTCGAAGTGCTCGGTGACGAACGGACTCTCTTGCCGGATCCGCTGGAGACGTTGCGGGCAACGGAAAGACTAGCCCGCGAAGGATTCAATGTCCTGTGTTACACCAGTGACGATCCGATTGTAGCGCGGAAATTGAAACAGGCCGGGGCCGCTTGTGTCATGCCTGCCGGTAGTCCGATTGGAAGCGGCCAAGGAATTCTGAATTTCAATAACATCCAGATCATTCTGGAGTTCCTCAAAGAGGGTGACCCAACCTATCCGATGATCGTCGACGCAGGTGTTGGAACCGCTAGTGACGTAGTTGTAGCCATGGAGCTTGGCGTTGACGGGGTTCTATTGAACTCGGCCATCGCGCGAGCCAATGCCCCCTTAAAAATGGCTCAAGCCATGCGAAACGCGGTGGAATCGGGAAGATTGGCTTTTCTAGCGGGACGAATGCCCAAATCCCGCTATGCAAGTGCAAGTAGCCCAGAAACTGGGGCAATAACGTCGTCAAAATCGAGAAATTCACTAATTTCAAAGGCAGATGCGCCAAAAACAGTAAAATCTACCTAAATTCCTTATTTTCACGCTTTTACCCAGTCGAATGCTTGACTGGGCGCAAAATTGAACCTAAATATAGCAGTAAGTTTTAACGGTTATGTTTCCAATTCCTTTGATCCAAAAAATACGCAAAATGAACGCACTACAAAAAATTTCCCGATTTGGAATTTGCTGTGCTTTGCCGTTAGTCGCTATGTGCGCCTCGGCAGCACAAGAGGGATCTCAAACTGAGCTGTCACAACGAAGCCATATTGTGGCGCTCAATCAAGATGGTTTGGTCGCAGGCCGAATTGTCGCTATCGATGCCGCATCGAAAACCCAATCGCCGTTGAGCGAAGTCAATGTTCACTTCGTCCAAAACGGTAGTATTGTCCGATCCACGAAGACCAATTCTGATGGTCAATTCACAGTTGATGGATTAGTACCTGGCGCTTATTCGTTTGTTGGATCGAGTGCCAAAGGCTTTTTGGCATACGGCATTATTGTAAAGCCGTTCGATGCCGTCGCCGAACAATCCAAATTTCAATTGGTTGCTCCAGCCGTGTCGCCACGATTTGTTGCCTTGAAGGAAATCGTCGATAAGTATTTGCCGCGCAAGTCCGGCGTATTGCAGCAAGAACTAGAGATTCAAACCTCGCTTGAAATCGACAGTGAATTTGCCCAAGGTGCCAATCTTGTTGCGATTAAGAATGGTAACTTGGTTGGTTCCGTTCGTTCGATCGTCACAGGCCAAGAATTGGCTGGAACGAGAATCTTCCTCGTGCAAAACGACAAAGTCATGGCTGAATCAAAAGCAAACGAACAAGGTTCGTTCGAAATCAATGACGTTGAGCCAGGGGTTTACGATTTTGTCGCAGTCGGCTCTGCCGGTTTTGCGGCTGCGGGATTCCAAGCTGTTGCACAAGACGAATTGGCACCAAACACCAACGTTGCTCCAGCAACTCAAATCACTGAAGTTCAACCTGTTCCTGCCGATGGGCTGAATACGGTTTTGACGCCGCCAACTGACGGAGTCGTAGTCGCTGACCAAGTTGAATCCGCGAATGAATTAGGCGGCCCTGTCGCTGTGGGCGATGAATTCGCTGATGGCAGCCTTGAGACGTGCGGAGATGAAATCGGCTGTGGAGCTGCTGAAGAATCTTGTGGCTGCGGCCAGGATTCAGGCTATTGTGGCGGCGGCTGTGGCGGCGGCGGTGGCATTGGCGGCGGATGGGGTGGTTTGGCGAGCGCACTGATTGCCGGATGGGTAATCACCGAATTGGCCGACAATAATAACAACAATAATAACCCCAACCCCCCGACACCTGTTTCGCCAGCTAACTAATTGCAACTTGCAATTAGCTAACTGCGAAAAATGATAGATACTTACCTCGCGGAGATTTGATCTCCGCGAGGTTTTTTTTGGTTGCAAGCGAGCCCAATATTTGCCGAATCGCGGCTTAACAAAGCGAACATTCGCCGTCAGCGGCCAAAGTCTCAATTTTGCGGAGGCCAACTGCAGGGCGTGCCGGCCGGGAGGCACCGGCATCGAGAATCGCCCGGACCATGATGTTCAACTCGCCTGCCGGAATCGACACGTCGAACGGCACGAAGACAAGATTTTGCAGCAGGAAATGTGAATTCAATAGTTGCTGGTCGGTTGCCAACTCGGTCTCGGAATAATTGCCTGAGTCATCCAGGACTCGATTGATGGGCACCAAGCTACTGCGTGTTGTGGCGTCAAACCCCAACTCCCATAGTTTTTTTACCAGCGCGGTTCGATCGTTTACCAGTATCGGAAATACCCAAAACGTCGGCTCGATCATTTGGCTGCCCAACACTTCGACACGGCCTCGAAGACTCTCCGTGGCATTCGTACCTCGCTTGGTTCGACGGGTGATGAACTCGGTCTCGAAAGTCTGTAGCTTCTTTGCCAAGAGGCCTAATTGCGGCGTGGATGGTTGCTGACGAATCTTGTCGAAAAATAGGGGACCGGGAAAGCCGCGAGCCATTCTAGTAGCCAAAACATCGTGATTGCGGCCAATCGCACGTGCGAGTCGGGCAATTGTCCCAGCGATCAAGCGAGTCGAAATGAATCGAACCCCGCTGTATTTCATGACTCGTTTTGCGAACGACCATCGCCCGTTGACGCGCCATAGTTCGTGGGACTCAACGAGTCGCTGCAACAACGACTTTTTGCGAACGACGAAAACCCCGCCGCCAAGTGCTGTGTTCGTCTTAATCGGTCCAAAGCTAAACATGGAAACATCAGCACCGCTATGACCACGAAAGTGATTTCCGACATAAGCTTGAGCGCAGTCTTCGATCACCATCAAACCGTGTTCCTGTGCTAAGGCAACGATTGCGTCCATTTCAACTCGCCCGCCAAACAAATGCGCAATCACGATGGCCTTAGTACGCGGATTAATTATCGTCCGCAGCGCTTCCAATTTCGGCGCCAGTGTATCGAGGTCGACATCTACGCCAACGGGTACAAGCTGATTTCGGCGAACAATTCGCGGCATATCCGGAATCGTTAAACCCGACATGACAATTTCCGAGCCAGCGGGCCAATTCATCGCGCTGAGCAGCAAATCAAATCCGCTGCGAACCGAAAGGCAGATAAATGTCTGGTCTGGCGCAAACGATTGTTCGATTTCCTGGAGTAGCTGCTGGCGGTTCGCTGGAAGGCAGCAACTAAACAGGCCGCGAAGCAACTCGCCGCTGGTGATTTCGATTTTTTTGCGAACCCACATGGAACAGATTCCAACTCTGCTATTCTTGATCTCCACCATCATAACCGCCTTGCGACGCGAAGTTAAGCATCGTCGCGGCCGGGTTTCTTGACACTATTCATGGACTTTTGAACTGTCGACCAAAAACGCCAACGAAAAAGGCCGGTTCAACCGGCCGGGAGAAAGTTACCTGAGATTGAATGATTGAAAAATGGTCTCAGGCGACGTTGGGATAAATGTGAATTGCTTGTTCACGCGTCGGAATGTGTGTCGATTACCTGCGTTTCGCAGCCATCCAAAAAACTGGCCAGGGCCTTGCTTCGAAACGGCTGCTGAAGCTTGCGGACGGCTTTGGATTCAATTTGCCGGACTCGCTCGCGAGTGACAGAGAATATCTGGCCGACTTCTTCGAGCGTGTAGGCGTAACCATCTGCTAAACCATAGCGCAATTTCAGAATTTCACGCTCGCGATAGTTCAAATGCTCCATGGCCTCATCGATTCGAGACTTAAGGGCTTGATGATTTGCTTCGAGTAACGGATCGTCGTTCCGATGATCTTGGATGAATTCGCCGAAGTAACTTTCTTCGTGATCGCCGACCGGCTGGTCCAAGCTAAGCGGTTGTCGAGACATTTTCATGATACAGCGTGCGTCGTCGAGCGACATTCGGGCGCGATCCGCAGTTTCTTCCGGCGATGGTTCTCGACCTAATTCTTGCAACAATTCGCGCATCACAGTTCGGACCTTGCTCATGGTGTCGATCATGTGAACGGGCACTCGAATCGTGCGGCTTTGGTCGGCAATGGCCCGTGTAATTGCTTGGCGAATCCACCAAGTCGCATACGTGGAGAACTTATATCCGCGAGCATGTTCAAATTTGTCAACCGCACGCATCAAGCCGGTATTTCCCTCTTGGATCAAATCCAAGAAGCTAAGTCCTCGATTGCGATATTTTTTCGCAATCGAAACGACGAGCCGCAAATTGCCCGCACTTAACACCCGTTTCGCCGCGTCGTGTAGTTCGCGTAGGACAATCGTTCGTGCAACTCGTCGCGACAATGTTGCTGGAGATTCCTGGGTCTTGCTCATCAGGAAATGTAGTTCCGCTCGAACTTCATTGAGCGGCGCCGACGATTCCTTGGTCGCGGAATTGGATAGTCGCGAGTACAGCATTTGCATCCGTCGATTCGTTTCCGCCAATCGTTCAAAAATCGGCTGTAATTTGCTAAATCGGAGGTTCAATTCCTCAACCAATCGCACAGCCCGATTGCGGCGGCGTATCAACCGCTTCCAGGAATCGTTACGAGTCTTTCGGTCATTGCGACGATTGATCGCCGAAAAATAATCGCCGCGATTGGCCTTGAGCAAGCATCGCAGGGTCGTCAAATTCGGCTTGAGCCGTTGCATGATTCGTTTCTTTTCGGCCTTATTCGTGACGGAAACTTCGATGGTCCGATCCAATCGGAGTTTACCGTCGAAGACTTGTTGAAGCATTTCTACGGAGGCGTGCAGCATGAAATCCGTGGCAAGCATACTGTTACGAAAACGAATGCGCGTGGCTTCGATTGATTTCGCCGAGGCAATTTCTTCCTCTCGCGTGAGCAGCGGGATTCGTCCCATCTGCATGAGATACATGCGAACCGGATCATCGACCGAATCATCGCTGTGCTCATCGTTGACGAATTCGACTTCCTCCACTTCAAATTCTGAAAACGAATCGTCATTTACCGGTTTGGGTTGAGAGGTGTTTGGGTTCGCCTTACTTTTGAATCCGGCAGACGTTCCATTCGGTTTGATCGATTTTGCCATGGGAGCGTAATTCCTGGGTGAGTGGTGCCTCGGTCGACCATTCCCTCAGTTGCACGGACGATGCCAATGAAACTTGGCAAACTCGGAAACGAGCCTAACTTGTTCAGCGATAGGCGTTTGCGACCGATCGATGCTCAAAATGAATTGCTCAATCATGTTGCTAAAAAAGAACGCCCTGCCTTGGCGAGCTGCGTTTTGGGGTCAAAAAGCAACGTCAACTTAGTTTTGAGCCCTAGATGCCTGAGGTTGAAGGTTTGTGGCTTTTCCTTCGGTATTTTTGCCCCCCAAAAGACTTGCCAAAGCACATACCAACCATTACAAGTAACGAATCAGCGGCATTTCTTATTGGGGGAAAAATGACAGCAAAGACGATTACTCGAACGGAAGACGGGGTGCAAATCGCATATCCCCAAACGGCCCGCTTGATCGACGAAAGCCAGATTCAAGAGGTCGCCAACGAGCTCATGGAAATTATCAATTCCATCGATCAAGATCGGCTGCTCGTCAATTTTTCGACCGTCGGTTTTATGGGTTCGGCGATGATCGGTAAACTGATCATGCTCGACAAAAAGTGCAAATCACTGCATTTGGACATGCGGCTCTGCTGCTTAAACGACAACATCATGGAAGTGTTCCGCTTGATGAAGCTGGACACAGTCTTCAAAATTTACGATGACGAATCGACGGCGGTTAAGCAATTCAAAGAACACAAAAAAAAGTGGTATGTGTAGCGCCAAGTTTGAATCGCCGAGCATTTTGCCACTGGCTGCACGCATGTGGCCCTGATCGTTGCCGCTCATTCCTCTGACGGATCGGCACTTGATAGGACTTAAGCTTCGTCAGTCTTAAGCTTGCGGTGTCGCAACCACTCGATGCCGATTGGCAACAGCGATACCACGATGACACCCACGACGATCCATTCGAAGTTGTTTTTGACGAATGTTAGCTGACCAAAAAAGTAACCAGCGAGAGTAAACGATGGCACCCACAGAACGCTGGCCAATAAGGAAAACCCAATAAAGCGACGGTAGGGCATGGCCCCAATCCCCGCTACGAACGGGGCGAACGTTCGCAGGATAGGCACGAATCTCGCCAATAAGATGGTCTTGCCTCCATGTCGTTCGTAGAACTGTTGTGTTCGTTCCAGATACGATTTTTTGATAAACCAGAAATCGCGATCGAAGACCTTCTTGCCCAGCCGACTTCCCAAAAAGAAATTGACGTTGTCGCCCAATATCGACGCGGCCATCAAGGCAAACATCAACCACCACACATTGAGAATTCCAGTTTTCGCCGTAATCGCCCCGGCGGCAAACAGCAGCGAATCCCCAGGCAAAAACGGCGTAATGACGAGTCCCGTTTCGCAAAAAACAATGGCGGACAGAATGAAATACGTCGTGAACTGATACTCCCTCATCAGCGTCTCAAGGTGGACGTCCAAATGCCGAACGTATTCCCAGCACTGCAATAGAAAATCCATGGTGGTCGCTAGCGAAACGGAGGCGGCCTGGGTTTACAAAATACGATCGGCGACACGAATTCAACGGCGCCAGATTCGAACGAAGGGTCAACTCGGATTATTTCGCTGCCCTAATTCGTGATCCCAATCTAAGAGCGCGGCCGGGTCGCCTTTGATTTTCCGCAATCGGAAAACCAAATCGCGAACCGTTTTTTCCTCCTCGACCTGCTCGGTCAAAAACCATTGAAGTTCGACGGATGTGGCAAAAGCGCCCTCTTCAATGGCAATTCGGTAGAGTTTATTGATGCGATCGCTGATCTCTTGCTCTTGGGCAAGCGACGTTTCAAAGACTTCGACAATCGACTCGAACTTCTGATTGGGTGGTTCCAAGGATTGCAAGCGAACCGAACTGTCTCGCGAAACCAGGAAATGATAGAGCTTCATGGCGTGGCCGAATTCTTCTTGGCTTTGAAAACGAAGCCAATGGGCCGAGCCATGAAATTTTTCGCGATCGCAATACGCGGACATCCCCAGATATTTGTAGAACGAATTCAGCTCCGCATGGATCTGCTCGTTGAGCGCGTCGATAATTTTTTGGCTGTGTTTCATAGATTACCTAAAGCGTAAATTTCGTTTGAATATGTTTTTGAGTCGATTCAAGGTCGCAGATTTGGTCGAGCGTTTCGGGAAGTCAATAATCGCCGTCGTTCAAAATGTAGTCGCGGTTGGGCATCGCCGAGCCGCCACCGAATGGCGTGCAAAGCTGTTGATACACAACGTAGTTAATATTCTCGCGAATAAACTTGATTCGGCCGCCGCCAAAAGCAATGACGATTCCGGACGGGTGACAACTTGACGGTCGCGCACGAATCGCTTTTTCGACCGGCGTCATCAACTCTTCGTTGAATTTATCTTCGTTGATTCGCGCACCAAACGGTGGATCGTTCATCGCAAACCATTGAAAAATGGGATTCCATTTGAGGTCGCTTCGCTCTGCCAATATTGCCGGATCGATCTCACCGTCGTCGTTAAACCCATTCCAGCCGAACTCGTCAAACTTCAAGGCTTGAATATTCTCCGAAAGGAAGATCGTGTAGTCGAGCCCGTCGCGAATGTCGCGTGCTTTGGTTTCTTGATCCGGGTGCGCGGCCCGATTGAGAAAAGGTCCATTGGAAGGCAAGTCATCCCAGCAAGTTCCGTGAACCCCATGGTTGGCAATGTAACTTGTCTGCGAATTTTCCTTGACGATGGTTGGGTCCGTGGGACAGATAAAGACTGATAGTCGAACGTCTGGCTCGTCGTCCTTTAAGTACGCCTCGTAGGCTGCCGTTTGTTCCAAATCGTTCAGCAGCATTACCGACCAAGTAAACAAGAGTGGCAACTTGGTCGGATCCGGATTGGGAAATTTCTCGTAGGCGCCGGGATATCGATCCATTCGCTCTTCAAACGCTATGTTCGCGATTGCCATCTGTCTGATGTTGTTCATGCAAGTCGTCCGTCGAGCCGCCTCGCGGATGCTCTGTACCGCCGGCAAGAGCATCGCAAGCAAGATTCCAATGATTGCAATAACGACCAATAACTCGATTATCGTGAATGCTTTTCGTACCTGGCTCATTTCGCATTCCTTTCGCAGCGCGCAATTCAGCATTGTAGCGCATGCTGTTCCGAAGCAATGGGTGATTCGGATGGCTTGCCCCAAACAATCCTGAATCAGTTTGTCCCACAGTCCTTCGTCATTATCCCAAATCTTCAGACCTTGTCTAGAAACGGACGCAATCCGTTGCCAGTTTCCAGCCATAAAAAAAGCCCGGTCCAGCGACCGAGCTTCCGGTTGAGTAAACCAACGGTAGTTACTTTTCTTTCGGGGTCGACTTCGCTGGCTTGTCGACGCTCTTGTTGGCGGTCGTTTCGGTATCGGGCGTGGTATCCGACGATCCATCGTCCAGTTTGATCGTAAACGTCGATTTTCCCTTATTTGTCACTTTGATTTCTTGTCCCATCGTAGTGATCGTCATGGTCATGGACATATCCATCGCCGATTTCGTAATCCGTCCCTCTTCGTTATCGAAGTAAATGACGCCCTTGTTATCTTGTTCGCTGATGTCGACTTCCATGGGCGAGTTTTCACTCGGCGTCATGGCGATTGTCGACACGACGGATATCTTATCAAGCGATCGACCTTCCACGTTTTCGCTTCCTTCATACGTATATTTTCCGGTCGTTGTAGTTGTTCCCATTTGATTGGGAATCGTGAATTCATCATTCCAGGATTTCCCAATTTCAACCCCGGCCTCGGGAAAGACACAAGCCGAATGCCCAACGAGATTCTTGAACATCTCCTCACTGGCAAACTGCGAGGTCAGGGGATTATTGCTCAAGTCCTTAAGTACGCTCGAATCCATTTCGAATTTCACGGACTTGCCGCATTGGTTCATGGTTTGCAAGATTTTTAGCCCTACCAGGGGCTCCATTCCCTTGGCGATTTGGGCAGCCAAGCCTTCGGCTTCGTCCTTTTTGTCAGAATCGAAATCGACATCACCCATGAAGGAAGACATCGACAATTTGATTCGGTCAATTGTCTGGGTCATTTTGAACTCGTTTTCATGGACTTCGTCGACAGTCCACGACATGAACATCGTGTAGTGCATGGGAATCTCTTGTTCACCGCCGCCGATGTCCATGGTTTGCGTGAGATCTTGATCGAATTCGATGCGGAACTTTTGTCCCTGCTTTAGTTTCCATCGCAGATCTGCGCTTTGTGTTTGTAGCCGCCTTTCGCGCGGGTTATCCGCACGAACGATTGAAACTGCCAGGACGTTTAGCCAGAGTGCGACACACGCCAATAAAATTGGACCGTTCCATTGCTTCTTCATTTTGCACCTTTAGATTTTCGTTTGACCGATCAGCCGCGCACTGCGCGCAAATGCAAAAGGATCAGCGAAACGGGTCGACGAAATTATGACATTCGCCGAGAATAGCGTCTAGGATTCGCCCACATTTGTCGAAAAATCGTCGGACGACAATCGATTTGGACGCGAACGGGCTGGGTCTTCCGCGGTCGTCGACTAATCCCAATCAAGCGCCGAACCCGACTGATATTCGGTAACTCGCGTTTCGAAGAAGTTCTTTTCTTTGGCCAGGTCCATGGTCTCGGACATCCAAGGAAACGGGTTGGAACTCCCGTATTGAACCGGCAATCCGATTCGTTCCAGCCTTCGGTCGGCGATGTGCTGTACGTAATCGCGGAACAAGCTCGCGTTGAGGCCAAGCACGCCATTGGGCAAGCAATCTTTGGCATAAGCGATTTCCAACTCGACTGCCTCACGGACTCGATCTACCATTTGGGTTTTGAATTCCGGCGTCCAAATATCGGGGTTTTCAGCCTTGATTCCATTGATCAAGTCGACTCCAAAATTCAGATGAATCGACTCGTCGCGCAAAATGTACTGGAATTGTTCGCCGATTCCCTTCATCAGATTGCGACGGTGGAACGACAGAATCATTACGAAGCCGGTGTAGAAAAATATGCCTTCCATGATCAGGTAATACCCGATCAGGTTTTTCAAAAAAGCTTGTGCCCCGGCGAGTGACTCGGTCGTAAAGTCCGGATCAAGCACTTCGCGTGTGAGTTCCATTTCGAATGCGTCCTTGCGGGCAATCGCGGGGACCTCGCGGTACATATTAAATACTTCGCCGTCGTTCAAGCCCAAACTCTCGACCACGTACAAAAACGTGTGCGAATGTACGGCTTCTTCAAAAGCTTGGCGCAACAAATATTGGCGGCATTCGGCGTTGGTCACGTGCTTAAAGATCGCCAGGACCAGATTATTGCCAACCAGACTTTCAGCGGTAGAAAAGAAACCGAGATTTCGCATGACGACGTTCCGTTCGTCGTCGCTCAGCGAATTGGATCGCCAAATCTCGATATCCTTGTTCATCGGCACTTCGGTTGGCATCCAATGGTTGTTGCAGCCGTTGATGTAATGTTCCCACGCCCATTTGTACTTCAGCGGCATGAGTTGATTTACGTCTACTTGATGACAGTTGATCAACCGTTTTTCGCTTGCCTCAATGCGCATTGGTTTTGCGGACTCGCGAGTTTTGTTTCGAACGTCGATCGCCATGATGAACTCCAAAGAAAATAAATACGAAGACTTGGCAGAGAATGAAACGGCCTGCCTATTGGCAGGCCTCGCAATCCGGATCGTCGCGCCGACACGCGGGACCGAGCGCGGGCTCGCGATTGATTTCGATGTCCGCCGAGGCGCTTTTGTTCTTCATCCCGCGCGGTTGAACGCCGTACTTGTTGATATCAACAGTCGATTTTTCGACTTGAGTTGCACCAAGCGACCGCAGGTAATACGTAGTTTTCAAGCCTTTGCGCCAGGCCAAACGATACATGTCATCGAGCGCTCGTCCACTGGCTTTGTCGAGATACAAGTTCAGCGATTGCCCCATATCAATCCATTTTTGCCGACGGCTGGCGCATTCGATCAACCAGCGTGGCTCGACTTCAAAAGCCGTGGCGTACCGGCCTTTTATATCGTCCGGCAACCGATCGATTTCGCCCAGCGAACCATCGTAGTACTTGATGGCCTCGCACATTTCAGCGTCCCACAATCCGCGCTGCTTAAGTTCGTTAACCAAATTAACATTGATCTGCACGAACTCGCCCGACAGATTACTCTTGACGAAAAGGTGCTTATACATCGGCTCAATCGACTGAGTCACGCCGACGATTGTGGAAATCGTTGCGGTAGGCGCTATGGCCAACACATTGCTGTTTCGCATCCCTTGCCGCGCAATTTTTTGTCGAACCGAAGTCCAATCGAGGGTTGCGGAGCGGTCCATTTCCACCGGGACGCCACGTTGTTCCTCAAGCAAGTCGATCGTGTCGATCGGCAGCAATCCGCGATCCCATTTTGAACCGCGATAAGAATCATAGGGTCCGCGGACGTGAGCCAAGTCGCTCGAAGCCGAGATCGCATAGAACGAAATAGCCTCCATACTCCGATCGGCGAACTCGACGGCTTGCGGGCTCGCATAGGATATTCCGCTCGCGGCCATGGCGTCTTGAAACCCCATGATCCCCAATCCGATGGGCCGATGGCGTAAATTCGAGTTGCGTGCCTCGGGAGTCGGATAGTAATTGATGTCGATAACGTTGTCCAACATTCGAACGGCGGTCCGGACCGTCTGTTCCAACTTCGGCAAATCCAATTTGCCATCAGTAATGTGCTGCAACAAGTTAATTGAACCCAAATTGCAAACCGCCGTTTCGTCGCGAGACGTGTTGAGCAAAATTTCCGTGCACAAGTTGCTGCTGTGTACGACGCCCGCGTGGTCCTGAGGCGATCGAATATTGGAAGGATCCTTAAACGTGATCCACGGATGGCCCGTTTCAAATACGCGGGTAAGCATTTTGCGCCACAGCTCACCTGCGTTGATGCGTCGCGACGTCGGGATCTTGCCTTGGTCGGCTAGACGCTCGTAATGCTCGTAACGCTCTTCAAACGCTTGGCCAACAAGTTCGTGCAAATCGGGGACTTGTTCTGGGCTAAATAGCGTCCACTCGGCATCGGCCTCGACGCGCTTCATGAACAAATCCGGGATCCAGTTGGCCGTATGCATATCGTGCGTACGCCGCCGTTCATCACCGGTATTGCGCCTCAAATCGAGAAACTCCTCAATGTCCGCATGCCAAGTCTCCAAGTACGAACAGACGGCACCTTTGCGTTTGCCACCTTGGTTCACCGCCACGGCGGTGTCGCTGACAACTTTAAGGAAGGGAATCACGCCTTGGCTCTTACCATTAGTCCCTTTAATATGCGCATTGGTCGCACGAACATTCGTCCAATCGTTGCCCAGTCCGCCGGCCCATTTAGAAAGCTGTGCATTGTCCGATATTACCTTGAAAATATGTTCCAAGTCATCTTGTACGGTGCTGAGGTAACATGAACTCAATTGCGGATGGCACGTTCCCGAATTGAACAACGTCGGAGTCGCCGATGTAAACCGGAGCGTAGAAAGCACATTGTAAAACTCGATCGCTCGATCCGTTCGGTCGTTTCCCTCGGCCAGCGACAAGCCCATCGCGACCCGCATCCAAAAATACTGCGGGGCCTCGATCCGTCGCTCGTCCACATGCAACAAGTAGCGATCGTAGATGGTCTGCAAGCCCAAATAGGGAAACAGCGTATCGCGGCTAGCCACCAGTGCGTTCGCTAGCCTCTGTAAGTCGAATTCGCGCAATTTTGGCGTTAGTCGTTCGGCAGTAATTCCAAGCGCAATATAGTCCGCGAATTGTTCACGGTATCGCCGCTCAAGCTCCTCGCCCTCGGCTGCCAGGCCCAATGATTCCCGATAGATGATGTTCAACACCAACCGCCCGGCGACCGCATCATAAGCGGGATCTTGTTCGATCCGTGTACGCGCTGCCAAGACCATCGCTTTGGCGATATCTTCTGGTGTGATCTTGTCAAAAAACTGACGTTCAACATCGTCGAGCAATTCTTGGCTGGAACAAACTTCGTCCAACCCTCGACAAGCCGTTGCCAATTGCATCCGCAAACGATCAAAATCCAAATTTTCCAATTGACCGCTGCGATTGACCATGATTCGTGGGAATGGCTCGCCACTGTCCATTCGCTCTTCGGCCCGCAACTGACGAATTCGCGAATGCTCTTCGCGATACAAGATGTAACGGCGGGCAACGGAAAAATACTGTTGACGCATCAATTCTCGCTCAACCGCATCCTGAATTTGCTCGACGCTGATTCCTTTGGCAGCTATATCTACTTTGGCAAAATCCGTAACGATCTGGCACACCATTTCTTCAATATGTGCCAAAGTCTCCGCGTCCAAGGAATCCGATGGCTCGAGTTTGCGCTCCGCGCAAAAAGCTTTTTGAATTGCGCGAGAGATGAGTTGCGGGTCAAATGAAACGACCCGACCATCACGTTTCCTTGCCAACAACGAAATTTGAGCAGCGCTGAGCATTAGATCCATCTCCTGTTCAGATTGACGACATTGAAATGTTTGTCCAAAGAAGACACTTGCCACACCACAGAGTGGTCCACAGACCAAGGCGCGTTCGCGAATTGGCCCTCGCCACGGTTGTTATCCAAAGGCATGACACGAATGGTCGCGATTCTCACGAGCCGACCAGGTCAATTACACAGGGAAGCGTTGGCCTCCATGCCTGTCGATCCAGAAACTCGTTGCGAATCCTCATTTGCCGGGTCCAAGCGGCAATACCAAAGCTACCGTGCGACCGCTTCCTAGGCGAATTTTCCCGAACCATCATTCAGCTCGATGCCAAGCTAATTGCCGGTCACGCCCAGTCGCGTTTAAGGCGTTTTTTCCCAAAATCTTGCGACCAGGCCGATTCACCAAATTCAGCGGTGGGCACCAATATATCGTGGTTCGCCCGCGTGTCAACACAAAATGTTGTGCTTTCATAGCCATCGAATTTTATGCGGAAAAAGTTAAATTGGCGACGAAAATTCTTCCATTTTTTTCCCTCGAAATGCTGGCACTCAACTCTTCCGCTAGAAAACAAATTGCAAAAAAGCCAAAATGCCGCATTCCATTCGGAAGCAAAAAAATGTTGACCAACTTTATTGCGACAATTCTCAATGAGCCTCAGGCGATCGAGGAAATCCGTACGCGACAAGATTCGATTCAACGACGAATGCTTACCGCCTCGGCATGGGTAAAATCACCCAACTTCACGTTCATCCATGACGACGATTTACAACTGCTGTTTCGCTGGTACGACGAAACTTTTTTTCAATTCGCCATCACCAGGGAAATCCGACGGGCGAACTCTAGTCTTGGATTCCGCATGTCGAGTCGGCTCACCAGCGCTGGAGCCAAGACGTTGTATTTTCGGAGTAAACCCAAGGGCCGAAAGCCTTTTTTTGAAATCGCCGTCTCGACGACGCTGCTGGCGGAATCATTTCAAGCGCCGGATCAAGTGCACACCGTGGTCGGCTTGCCGTGCGCGACTCGAATCGACGCGCTCCAACGACTGTTTGAGCATGAGTTGATCCACTTGATCGAGTTATTGGTTTTTAAAAACAGCAGTTGTACCGCACACCGGTTCAAGACTTTGGCCACGAATACGTTTGGCCATCGTTGTTCGCACCATGAACTGCTGCGGCCCGTGGACCGCGCACGAATGGACTTTGGGATTGCAGTTCGCGATCGTGTTTCGTTCCAAATTGCCGGACGCAAGTATGAAGGCGTGGTCAATCGAATTACCAAGCGGGCAACCGTACTAGTTCCAGACGCAAATGGCGAACGATTTTCCGATGGACGGTGTTATCTAAAGTTCTTAGTTCCAGTGGACGATTTGACGCGACTCTCAGAAGAATTCGCTCCGGCGACCAAGGTCGCGAGTGCTTGAGTTTTCGCGCGGGACATCCTGGCGAATGAGACGCGACATCAGGTCGCCGATGCTGAATCGAATTGCCAATTCGCCCGCGAACGCGACCAGCATGGCAGCGTTGCGACACAACACAACGTTTGGCGAGGCATCCTAAATTCGTACCTGATTCAATGGCCCGGGGTCGGACGATTACGGAGACGCTTGACGTGATGGGTTCCGTTGGTTCAGCCATTGCTGCCAAACGAGTTGTGGAAAAATCCAAGCATCCTTGGCGTAGCGTTTGGCCAATCGCTTGGGCTCACTGGACATCCGATAGGCCCATTCTAAACCGCTGTGCTGCATCCAAAGTGGCGCACGTTTTTTCTCGCCCGCCAAAAAATCGATCGTTGCGCCGACGCACAACGCGGTTTTGGCAATCACTCGATCGCGATGTTGATGGATCCAACATTCTTGCTTTGGCGCGCCCAGGCCTAAGATCAAAACGTCGGGTTTGGCCAAAGCGATCTGGGCCAAGATTCGTTCATTTTCGGCAGGATTTTTCTCAAATCCGATCGGTGGGCTGTCGATTCCGACCGTCTGAACATTGGTCCATTGGCGCGAAATATTCTCGGCAGCTCGCTGAGCAACTCCGGGTGCCGCGCCCAAAAGAAAAATTCGAAGCGACTCGTTCGGCGGAATCGCTGAGAATAAACTCGGGACCAAATCTGAACCCGCGACTCGCTCGGGCAAGGGTCGTCCCAGTAGCCGCGAAACCCAAACGAGCGGATGCCCGTCCGCCAAAACTAGTTCGGCATCCCTATAAGCATCGCGCAAGCCGCCGTGCGACTGCAACAAGACGGCGTGATCTACGTTGGGCGTCACGACGTATCGACACGAAAATTCTGCTTCGCGGACGCGGCATAGCAAGTGTTCGACCGCTTGGCCCATGCTTAAGGCGTGAATGGAGATACCGAACAGATCGCGTCGCAGCATGGGAATTCCTCGCCAAACTTAGCAGTAACAACATCAAGCTTACGTCACGAATCGTAATGACCTGATGTTCGCGATGGTTTGGGCCGGTTCCGTTGGTGAAAGCGATTGTATGAATCGCGCGGCACAATTGCCGATCGAAGGACGTAAAACCGATTTGCCTAGCGGCTTGCTGTGTCCCACATTGTAGGTGGGAATCTTCCGCCAAAATCTATTTCTGCATCGGAAAACCGATCTCGACTGATGACAGCCAGCAAGCGAATTCTGCTATCGACGTATCGTTTTGCCACGAAGCCCTATCGATGGCTGTGGCGATCGCATTCGATTCGTACTGGCACCGTTCCTGTTTCGGTTTTGTATTATCATCGCGTTGCCGAAGACCTCAATCCCTGGACGATTGGCTATGCCGATTTCGCGCGACAGATCGATTGGCTACAAGAGAACTTTCAAATCATAACGCTCATCGAGGCGCAGCGGCGCATCCAAAGCGGACTTAACGACAAGCCGTGCGTCAGCATTACCTTTGACGACGGTTACGCTGAAAATTGCTTGCGCGCAATTCCGCTTTTGCTTGAGCAGCAAATTCCGTTCACGTACTTCGTTTCGTGGAAACACGTCCGCGACCAAGTCCCCTTTCCGCACGACGTCGCGAACGGTCGACCGTTGGCGACGAACACGGTCGAATCGATTCAAGCGATTGCCGACATGGGCGTCGAAATCGGCAGCCACACGATGAGCCACCCAGATATCGGTAAATTGTCCGATGCGGCGATCTTGCAGCGAGAAATCGTCGATTCCAAGAATGAAATCGAAGCCGCGATTGGCAAACCAGTTCACTTTTTTGCATTTCCATATGGGCAGCGAACCAATTTGACTGCCGCTGCATTTGAATTGGGACGACGAGCGGGGTATTTGGGAATGTGTTCGGCCTATGGGGGATACAACGATGTTGGCGGCGATTCGTTTCACCTTCAGCGGTTTCACGGCGACCCAAATTTGGCCTATTTGAAAAACTGGCTTGATTTCGACCCGCGAGTTCGCCGCATCCGCCGTTTCAACGACTTCACCCCCCAATCGGGCACACCTAATTCTCGAACGAGTTCGGCTTTGCGGAACTCGCGCCAACTAACTTGATCGCTGGCAGCACATGAACCACATCGCCGTCAAGCCAAGTAACAAGCTTTCGCGTCCACTCCGCGTCATGTTTTTGATTACCAGCATGCCGATCGGCGGCGCGGAAACGCTGTTGGTGAATCTTGTGCGGCGAATGGATCGTCGAGTTTGCGAGCCTGAAATCGCTTGTTTGAAGGAACCTGGCGAGCTGGGAGAGGAAATCGCCAAGGAAATTCCGGTTCATCGCGGGCTCATCTTTCACAAATTCGATGTCGGTATCGTTTCGCGATTAAGACGATTGTTGATCGATCGACGAATCGACGCCGTAATTACCGTGGGGGCTGGCGACAAGATGTTTTGGGGCCGACTCGCCGCACGTTACGCTCGCTTGCCCGTAATTTTGTCCGCGCTGCATTCGACGGGTTGGCCTGATGGCGTGGGTCGATTGAATCGATTGCTGACAGGCATCACCGATGGTTTCATCGCCGTGGCCCGACAACATGCCGAGTTCTTGGTCGAGTTCGAAAAATTTCCGCAACACAAAGTCTTCATGATTCCGAACGGGATCGACACGCAACGATTTGTACTCGACGAGCAAGGTCGCCAGCGGATTCGTGCCGAGCTAGGAATTGATCGATCCGCGGCCGTCGTTGGAATCGTCGCGGCATTGCGGCCTGAAAAGAACCACGAGTTGTTTCTGAAAGTTGCGCGCGAAATTCGACAGCGACTTCCCGGCGCGAACTTCGTCATTGTCGGCGATGGCCCGCAACGCGCATCATTGCAAAGCTTGACGGCTTCTCTGGGCTTGACTGATGCCGTTCATTTTCTGGGCTCGCGAAGTGACGTTCCCGCAGTGCTTTCGGCACTGGATTTGTTTGTGCTGACGTCGCATAACGAAGCAAGTCCTGTTTCGATTCTCGAAGCGATGGCTTGCGCGCGGCCCGTCGTAGCACCCAATGTTGGATCCATTTCCGAGTCGCTGCTAAATGCAAAAACTGGCTTGTTAGTACAAGGTCACGAGGTTAGACAACATGCAGAGGCATGGCTGTCGATCTTGACCGATACCGTGCGCGTGACTTCGATGGGCGAGGCCGCCCGCCAGCACGTGGTCCAGTATGGTTCACTTGACGCAATGACTCGCGGCTACGAAGAACTGATCCTAAAACTTTTTCTTTGCAAACAGTTGCATGTGTCACAATCTGTCGACACGATTCAGTTCGGTTCGATTCAACGGTCGATTCAGGCCTAGCCAATAATTGCGAGCGAAATCGGCCGACGTCTAGGGCGATTAACCCGATAGTGATACGATTGATCTATTGCTCAAATCGTTCACCGGTTCGGCCCCATGAAACAGATAACCGTCCCGGCACTCGCGTTGATTGCCAAAATACTGAGCGGTGCCACGGTTCGGTGGGTGGATTGCCAACCGGATGTCTGTCAACGTGTTTACTTTGCCAACCACACAAGCCACCTCGACGCGCTGGTCTTGTGGTCTTCGCTACCGCGCGAAATTCGCAATTTGACGCGGCCGGTGGCGGCCAAAGACTATTGGACGAGCGGTCCGGTGCGTCGCTACATGGCCGGTGTCTTTAATGCATTGCTGATTGATCGCAAGGACATCAGCATCCGCAACAACCCAGTCGACGCGATGATTCGCGAGATTGCCGACAAGTACAGCTTGATCGTTTTCCCCGAAGGAAGCCGCAATCCGAGCGGCGAACTCGGCGAATTCAAAAGCGGCTTATACTATTTAGGCAAGAAGCGACCGGATTTGGAACTCGTTCCAGTTTATATTGAGAATCTGAATCGAGTCATGCCCAAAGGCGAAGTTCTGCCCGTGCCACTTTTAAGCTGCATTACGATTGGGCCACCGATGTGGCTGGAGACAGGCGAAAACAAAGTTCAGTTTCTCGAACGAGCCCGACAAGCCATCCTTAAACTGAAACAGACGTAGGAACGATCGTGAAGTTTCAAGATACAAACGTAGGAACGATCGTGGATTCAAAGGTTGCCGACCTTGGTCCAAGCATCACGTTATTGGGATTGTATTTGTTTGTCCTGGCAGTGATGTGGCTGTTAGGTTTCATCGCCCAGCGCCGTCAAATGACTACGATCGATCCAGCCCTCGTGCGGGCGTTTCACCGACGGATCGGCGGGAATTTGACCATGTGCTTGATTTTGGCACTTTCATTATTGGTGAAACAGGTTTTTTTGGTTGTGTTTTTCTTTCTCGTTTCATTTTGGGCCCTGCGCGAATTCATTACCATGACGCCCACGCGGCGGGCCGATCATCGGACGTTGTTCTGGATATTGTTTTTGTTTACGCCGATGCAATATGTGCTTGTCTGGCTCGACAAGTACGAGTTGTATACCGTGGTGATTCCTGTTTACGCTTCCTTGTTTGTAGCTGCGCGAGTCGCATTCACCGACGATCCGAAACGATTTTTAGAACGAATTGCCAAGATTCAATTTGGACTTTTCGTTTGCGTCTACGCATTAAGCCACGCGCCGGCACTGTTGTACTTGGATTTGGTCGAATGGACCGGCACGACTCAAATGCCGCGCAATGATCTCAGTCAGTTTACTCCTTGGCGCGGCAGCACGGTTGGGCTGCTGATTTATCTCGTCGTACTCGTGCAAGTCAGCGACCTGTTACATTTTCTCTGGGATCGAATGGTCGGCAAACAAGTCATTGCACCCAAGATCAACGCGACGAAAACATGGGAAGGACTAATCGGTGGCGCTTGTTGCGCCGCGATTTTCTCCATGATGATTCACTTGTTTCTGGACATCACGCCGTTCACTTGGTTGGGTGCTGGAATTATGGGATTAATCGTCGCGATCATGGCGTCGTCCGGCAGCATGACCATGTCCGCAATCAAACGTGATCGCGGTGTGCAGGACTTTGGGACGTTAGTTCAGGGTCACGCGGGCGTGCTTGATCGGATCGATTCGTTTTGCTTTGCGGCACCGATCTTTTTCCATGTTACCCGGTTTTTCCTTCATAGTCCCTAATCCATTTGGAGTCACCGTTGAGCGAGTTGCCTGCGACCAATCCCGGAACTTTATCAGAGTCGTTGATGCGATTCGGCTTGCCATTGGTCGATCCGGCGGATGAATCACGCGTCCAAAAATACTGCGAAGCA
The DNA here is from genome assembly GCA_031376585.1 of Planctomycetota bacterium. Taxonomy (GTDB): domain Bacteria; phylum Planctomycetota; class Planctomycetia; order Pirellulales; family Pirellulaceae; genus JANMEB01. The sequence continues at coordinate 22,972 of JANMEB010000178.1, forward strand.
TTGTGGCGAGAGAATCAGTCGCTTAACCTGACTCGCCATCTCGATTACGATACGATTGTTGCGCGCGATTTGAACGATGTCCTGCAAGTCTCGCGGCTAATTCAACCGGGAAAACGCCTTCTCGATATCGGCAGCGGTGGCGGAGTTCCCGGTGTACTTCTTGCGATACTTCGCCCCGACCTCAAAATCACGTTATGCGAATCAATGGCCAAGAAAGCTCGAGTGCTAGAGAGCATTGTCCGCGAGCTTGAATTGACTTGTCGCATTTGCCATCAGCGTGCCGAAGACTTGCTGGCCGTGGAACGATTCGATGTGTGCGTCGCGCGTGCTGTCGGGCCTCTTTGGAAAATCTGTAATTGGTTTCAAGGTCGCTGGCGATCGATGGGGCAACTGCTCGCCTTTAAAGGATCGCGCTGGGAGGAAGAATTGACCGAAGCGCGGCGATATCCCTCCTTCAACGAAGTCAAAATTCGCGTGGCACTGGAGTATCCAATGCTGGGGACCGAGTCAACTGCCTACATCGTAAAGCTCTGGGCAAAAGGCGCGCCAGAACCGAAATAATTTATTGTCACGACGATGTTTGCTGGCATAATTCTGACGAGGCGAAATTTGGTTCAGCAAATGGGGTTGGACTGCCGAATAATCTTCGCGTACTCATCGAATGGTGATATAATTCTCGTGGAATAGATTCCTCCGGGCGGATTTCGGCTGAGGGACCATTTAAAAGGGTTGGCTCGGGTCACCAATAGCTTGTGCTCAGCACGCTAGACTCCGCCATTCTCCCAGCAGCTCCCATTGCTGCGAATCGCTGGAGGATCTTATACAAAAGGCCGCGAAGCACTTCGGTGCTTGGCGGCTTTTTTTCATGGGGCCGCAAGCAATTCCTAGCACGTTATTCGCATGATTGAACCATCTCATTCGCAGCCGTCGTTCCTTTATATCGTACGTTGCACATTTGAACCGGGTACCGCAGACGTCGCGCAGCGTTGGCTAAATTGGTTACGTGAAATTCATTTGTCCGAAGTCCTCGCAGCGGGCGCAATTTCCGCAGACGTCATTCAAATTTCAAACGACCTTGAGCGATACGAAATTCATTATCGCTTCGCCAGCGAAGATGATTTCTCGCGCTATGAGCGAGATCAGGCGCCGAGCTTGCGGGCCGATGGCTTATCCCGGTTTCCGTTGAGCCTCGGGCTCGCTTACGAGCGGCGCGCCGGGACGATTTTGTTTTCCAGACGTATTGAATAGTGTCAAGCAGGGCCCGCGCATGGCAAGGCGGTTCTAGTTCTCAAACCTTGGCTCGACCGAGACAAGCTCGTTGGGGGCGGACGCCTCCGCAGAATTTGCGTCGTTGGGATGAAGATTGGCATCTAGTTCTCAAACCTTGGCTCCACCGAGACGAGCTTGTTGGGGGCGGACGCCTTTGCCGACCTTGCGTCGTTGGGGGCCATTTACTTAGTGCTGGTTCAACGGGCGGTTAGCTCGTTGTTTGCGCCAAGCGTTGGCGGGCTTCGTCAGCCCAGGGGCTGTCGGGAGCAAGCTGCAAAAACCGCCGCCAATGCCCTACGGCTTCGTCGGGCTTGCCACTATCGTCGTACGCTCTCGCAAGATGAAAATGAGCATCCGCGTACTCGGGATGCAATTTTAGTGCGCCCTGCAACGTGGATACGGCCATTTCCGTTTCATGCATTTCGAGCAACAGACAACCGAGACTGGCGCGAGCTTCGACGAACGACTCATCCAATTCGATGGCCATGAAATAGCGCTCTCGCGCGGCTTCGATTTCGCCTTGCAAGTACAACAACTCTGCGATTGCGAAATTTACTTCTGCATTTGGACCAAACGCAAACAACATGCTGCGATAGACTTGAATCGCGTCCGCGGCGCGGCCTTCATCCTCCAAATCGGTCGCCAGACGCCGGTACTGCTCTGGCGCTACAAACGCTGCGATTTCAGACGCGTCATGTTCAACGGACGCGGTTGCCAAAGTGGAAGGCGCGTCCGACGCGGAATGCTCAAGCGCTGCAAAGTCAATTCGGCGCTGCCCGCCCGGCTCGATCAAGCCCTCACCTTGCCGCAGCAAAATATGTTTGCCTTCGATGATGATCCCAAGTTGCGATAGTGGCCGCTGCACGTCTGGAAAAAGTTGCGCGATGCGCGAAAGCTTGGCTTCGATCACATTTGGAGATGCCCCCGATTCAATCAACTTCGCAATGTGACGTGCCGTAACGACTTCTTGAAAATCATAGTACGCCAACTTGTGAACCATCTGGACGGGCACGATCAAGCCGCGGCGATGCCAGCGACGGATCGTTGTTAACGAAATGTTCAACAACTTGGCCAACATAGCCGCTGTGTACAATTGCCGAACGCTTGGATCGACGTCGACCATTCCCAGAAGCTGCCAGAATCGGGTCTCGCTGACGACTTTAAGGCGTCCTTCAGCCACCGCAAGAGCTTGCTCATCGGTTAGCAAGGAATCCAAATCCTCGATCGGAAGTTCGGTCAATCCAACAACCAGCAAATCGGCGTCGGCCGCGACGTTAACCGCAATCCCTCCGCGATCGCGAACGAATTGCATCGCATCCTGGCGATTGAGCGCTTCCAATCGACCGACAAACGCTATGTGTCGACCGTGCAGATCAATCGGGCTTTCGTCGGACGGTTCCGAATCCATTACGTCAATCGCGTTTTCATTTTCAAGAGTCATCGTCAATCAGAAGCGCCAAGATGATCCGACAAATCGGGGGACAGCGAATTCCACGATATCGTAACAAAAAATGGAGCACATTTTCGTCGTGCTGCCCACGATGAAAATATGCCCCATAAATTCAGGGTCGGTTCGGCACGACACGGGCCAAGCCGCAGCGACTATTTAATTGCCTCCGTTTAGCTTTGGTTGCGTGTCAGCTTCCGTTTTGGGCTGAACCGCTGGCGTCGGTTCAACTGCTTTCTTTTCGACTGAATCGTCGCCAGAGCGATTATCGTTGGCGTCCGGGATTGGGGGTCGTTGGGCGTCGTTCATTGACGTCAGCGGTTCAGACTCGTCGGCGGCCGGCATGATCACCGATGTTTCGCTAAGGAGTTTCCTTTCGATGACCGTGTCGCCGTTCACGACTTGGCTGGAAGGTTGAATCAAAGTCGAATCGGCGACGTCGGGCACAGAATAAACGATTTGCGGCTTGCTCGTCACGACTGGCGACAAAGGAGTTAACTCAACCGGCCGGTACCTATAGGTCGATTCGGGAACAAATTGAGTCGTGGTCATTGGAACTCGCTTCGTTACGATTCTGGGAACCTCGACTTCTCGAATCTCGGCAACGTAACTTAGGACTTGAACCTCGTACGGCTCGACTCGTTCGACTTCCTCGTAACGCAATTCAGTTACGGGAACTTTGCGGGTTTCGACTTCGGTTACATACCGCACCGTTTCGACGGGAACTTTTTCAGTCACAATTCGCTTTTTGGTTCGTTGAACTGTGACTGGAACTTTTTGCGTGACGATTTGTCGCTCGACTCTTTGTGTTTCTACTGGAACTCTATTCGTGACTACTTCATCGACATAGCGAGTAACTTCGACCGGCTTTTGAACCGTGATCGTCTCTGGAATCATCGACGTTCGTTCGACTTGTTGAGGAACGAGCGTCGTGGTCGGAACACTTTGTACGGCGTAGCCCTGAGGCTGAGGAAATTGCGTCCACCGCAATCCACGGCGCAGATAGGCTAATTCGCCAGTCGTCGGATAAGGGTAATAGCCAGGCTGATAATATTGCAATCGCGGACGCGTGTAGCCTAGCGGTTGAGGAACCAATTGCGGTGAATAGGTTGTGGCCATCGAGAATTGTGTTTCAACGGTTGTTGCGGGACGGTAAACGGTGACTTGCTCGGACGTGTTCATCGTCTCCGTAACTGGTTTCCGAACGATGTACGATTGGTCTCGATACGAAGTCTCGGTAACCGGTTTGTCGACAAAGTATTCTTGCTCCCGCAATTCGGTTTCGTGTACGAGATATGTTTCTTCGAAAACGCGCTCCTTAAGGCTTCGTTCCACGACAGGCTTCAAAACGGTGTGCTGTTCAAGTCGTTCGCTCGTTTCGTGTACCGGTTTGAGCACCGTGTATCTACGCTCTCGCTTTTCAGTCGTCCACACCGGCTTGTAACTTGTGTGTTGCTGTTTTTCGAAAGTCGTTTCGTCAACCAATCGATAAGTCGTAACCGCCTGCGGTTTGTAAACCGTTTGTGGAAGGGCTTGATAACAACCGCAATTGTCTTGGGCCGTAAGAGCGCCTCCCAAGCTGGCGATTGTAAAAAATGCCGACGCGAGTTGCAAAATTCCGTTGCGTGTGTTCATTTCCGATATCCAATAAACAAATTGTTGCGAAGAATAATTCGCCGCGAGAACGCGGCTGCCTGTGTCGTATGCGCGATTGGCTATTGTTAAGTTTGTCGAATGTGCCGACGGTATGCAAATGGATTCTTGAATCCGGCCCTATTCCGAGCTTGGCTAAAGTCTTCGCCACAACCCTTTACACTAATTGGGCAGGTTTTGCGGGTAAGGTAAGCCGTCAAGAACGGGAATTTGGGCTGTTTTCGCTAACCATTGTGGACCAAGCCGATAGGTCCTAACTTTAACTAACCTGCAAACTTTGACAGCATTCGCGGCAATCCCAATTGGCATGGCAGACACTTAGTGAATCCATTGAATGAAGCTGCTTGATCTGACGCTCGATTCTCCGTTCGCCAACATCGCGCTCGACGAAGCGTTGTTGGACACCGCAGAGCAATCGTCGGAAAGTGACGATGTCCTGCGACTTTGGGAACCAGCAAGTCCGTTCGTTGTGATTGGTCGCAGTTCGATTGTCGCACAAGAAGTGCATCTTGATTTTTGCAAGCGCAATGCGATTCCGATTGTTCGCCGAGCAAGTGGCGGCACGGCGGTCGTCACCGGCCCCGGCTGTTTGATGTATGCGCTCATCTTAAGCATCGCGCGCTGGCCCGAATTGGAAATGCTGGACTCGGCTCATCGAATGATCTTGCAGCGCAACGCGAGCGCACTTCAGAAAATCGGTATCGACGCACGAATGCAAGGTACAAGTGACCTAGTGATCGGCGATCAAAAAATTTCCGGCAACAGCATGCGCCGCAAACGCGACTGGGTTTTGTATCACGGAACGATTCTGTACGGACTTTCGGCAAAGCTAATTCAACAATGCCTCAACCATGCACCACGCCAACCCGAATACCGCAAAGGTCGCCAGCACGCAGACTTCGTCGGTGCAATTTCAGTGGCGGCAACCGAATTGAAAAGTGCGCTGACGACGGCTTGGAACGTGCGCGACTCAACACCAACCTGGCCCCGGGAGCTCACCGAACGACTCGTGTCGGAACGCTACCAATTGGACGGATGGAATCTCGCCCGATAATGAAATTCTTCGC
>JANMEB010000279.1:0-6500 GCA_031376585.1 Planctomycetota bacterium
GAATGGACGCGATGCCAAACGATTTGGCGGGTACCAGTTTCAACGATTCTAATATAAAGGCCGGATGTCATGCGATGCCTACGTTACGGGGGTGATGGCTAAATTATTTGCTTGCCGCTGGCTTTTCCATGCCGGGCGGCAAGGGAACATGAAGTGTACGTCAGAATCTGTTCCAATCGACCGTACAACGGATCGACCACAACATCTAACTGGACAGCATCACCCTTGATTAAAAACGCAATCCGTAGTGTTGCTAGCGAACCAGGCTTTCGAAACATGGTGCGGTTTTTGACGAACCGGGCGTGTTCAGCAAAGACAGGAGAAACATTTTCACGAGATGCGGCAATTTCGCGAACAGACGTTTCGTGTAGCCAGCGGATTAGCCGAAAGAGACCATAATGGAGGCAAAAAAATCGCGGAAAGGAAAATTGGAATGCGAAATCAATGAGTACGTTCTGCCAAATTCCCAAGCTTTGTGGCCTTTGAGATTTTCACGGCAACGATGAATTTGGAACCGAAGGGAACAAAGGAAACTAAGTTGGGAAATGACCAAGCGAACAGGCTAATTCTACGAGCCGGGGCACTTTCACGAACTGGTGTATTCGTGTTATCAGCAGGTTAGCGGCAAACGAGCACGAGGGTTTGTATCGGTCAAACAATTACTTCGATTTGTTGCGGTAGAATGGTCGGTTGCTGCGGCGCGCACGATGGTTAGTGCAAGTCATCAAAACGAAAAAAAGTTTCAAGCATGAGTTCCGACTTGTTTGATCCCGAATACATTGCGGCCAGAAATGCGGCTCTTCTCCGGCAAGGGGACGGGTATGCCAGCATGGATGAGTCGGATCCGAAATCGCCGTCCGGTCATGCGAACGGAATTCATACCTCCACGCGGCTCACCAGTTACTATCGACAAACGCACAGGGAACAAGCCGTGGACGTCACACCGCAACAAGTCATCGATTGCCTCAACGACGCGGGCGTCAAAAATTGGGTCTTAATGGGGCTTCACGGTTATGTCGGCTACTTGCCGATGCCGCGAGCGACTCAAGACGTCGACATTATGGTGCCGTACAGCCAGAAAGATCGCGCGGCCAAGGCAATTGCGGAGCGTTGGCCAATGCTGCAAAAACTTGAACTCTCCCAAGTCGTGAGATTCCTCGACCCCGGTGACCTCGATTCCGAAGGTAAACCGAAGCCGGTCGTCGATATCATGTTACCTTGGGGCAAGTTTCAAGAAACGATTTTGAAGGATCATGTTATTGTTGACAAAAAAACCGGGCACCGAATTCCAACCCTTGAGGCTGCCGTTGTCTCTAAATACGCTACGGTAATTTCACCCTATCGAAGTATCGAAAAGAAAGAATTTGACGCTGGCGATTTGCGATTTCTGATCAAGGCCAATCTCAAAAAAATCGATCGCGACAAACTTGTCTCGCTGGCCAGCGAAGTGTGGGAGCGGGGCGGCGAAGATATCTTGAAATTCCTCGATTTGGCACTCGCCGACAAACCCTTTCCGGGGTAGTGGCGACGTCGAAACGTGAAGTGATCGACAGGGAATGTTGCAATCGTCGAACGCGATAAGGTGGCAGTGAGTTCCCAGGCGGGAGCCAGAGAACGAAGGATGCGCGGCGTGGTTCGCGCGAATGCTTGCGAACCTTTTTCTGGATTGTGGCGTAGAACTTTTGGGACACAGTTGCGGCTAGAGATGCGTCTGCTTGGGCGCGTGGTAGGTGGCACCGCGGGTGTCGGGGAATCGATCGACTTTGCCTAATCGGAATAACCCGACCGAAAATCATGAATCGCTCGGATTGTGAACAAGAAAGTTGATGTTGGGTAGCCGTTCGTGTATTAGCTTTATGAGGCAAATTGCACTAAGGGATAATCCGCGCATTGAAGCGTTTATTTAAGTTTCGTTGGGTACCAATTCGGTCGGAGTTGAACATGTTGAAGTTGAAATCGTTTGTTTTTACCTCAATCGTGGCGGCGACTTTGGCGAGCATGGCATCGCCCAAAGCCGAGGCAGGCCCGCTGTATGATTGGCTCTGGCGGCACCATTACAAAAAACTCATGTGCTGTGCGCCCAAATCGTTTGCTGCCCCGGTTGCACAAACAGCATGTCAACAACCCAACGTATGCTCGACGACTTGTAGTCAGACTTGCCAGCGCGTCGTCGTGAACTACGTCCCGTACACTGCTTATCGATGCGACTGGGAACAAGTTCCCGTGACGCAATATCAACAGACTTGTTCGACCGATCCTTGCACCGGATGCACGGTGACCTGCCAGAAGCCGTGTACCACTTACACTTGGCAGCAAAAACGCGTTCCGTACACGACGTATCGACCGGTCTATCGGACTGAGTCGTACACGGTCCCCATCACTTATGCTGCGATGGCCCCGTCGCCGTGCAACACGTGTTCGCCTTGTCAAACTTGTCCGACCGCAGTCGCGCCGCAAACTGGTTGTTCGACTTGTGGACCGAACTACGCGAACCCTGTCGTCAGCGGCATGCCGACGATTCTTCCTCAAGCAACATTGTCGCCGGCTGGGACTTATACCGTGGCCCCGACCAATGTTGAAATGTCGCCTTACTATCAACCCACGCCCGCAACGTCGCCGAACATGACGCCGGCCGATCAAGTTCCTACCATAGGCAATGGGGTTCTAATCGACCGCCGAGAAATCACCCCGCAAGGCTCATCCTTTCAAGCTCCGCTGCTGAACCCGTCCAATACGAATACCGGATTACAAGGCGTTCGACCGATTCGCGATCCGAATCCGGGACTTCGCTGGGACAACCAAGCCCCCGGTCAAGCCCCGAACACTAACATTGAAGACCAAACGGCTTCGGCTACGACGCATCGCCGCTGGGAATATTCGCCCGTTCGATTGGCAAGTCATTTGCAATCGGTGGCAGCCCCGCAGGCGACTACTCAGCCCCAAGTCTTCCGTGGAAGCTTACAAGTCGACTCGCCGCAACCGCGCGTCGAAAAAGTAAACTCCGCGTGGACGAACTTGAACTAACGCATTCGCAATTGATTCCATCAAAGAGGCGACGGTTGATCCGTCGCCTCTTGTATTGGGTGTGCTAGTTTTATACTAGTGCTTGCTGCCGGGATCATTGCCGCTGACGGCTTTTGCGAACTGCGTTATAGTCGACGTGCAAATTGCATCGGACACTCGGTCCACTGCAGGCAGAATACGGGGTTCAAGAAGGCTTCGCAAAAAGCTCCTTACCCTAACCTTCTCCCGGATTACGGGGCGAAGGAATTTGAATATGGTCGGTCGGTCTCGCTCGAGCTCGCATGAGGCAAACTTGGAAACGTCGCTGCATCAACAGTTGAAAGATTGCTATTCGACGACTACCTCGGTCCAGGAAGTTTGGGTCGGCGACTATCGGATTGACGTGCGGCGTGGGCGGCGGCTGATCGAGATCCAAACCAGTTCGCTCGGTGCGATCCGTGATAAGATTCGCAAGCTGTTGGAAAAGCACGCGGTGACCGTGGTTAAGCCGATCGTGGCGCGCAAATTGCTTTTGGTGAAGGATCGTGCCAACGGCCCTGTTAAGGCACAGCGCTGGAGCCCCAAGCGATGTACTTGGCTGGATTTGTTCGAGTCGCTAGCTCACTTTACGAACGTCTTTCCGCATCCCAATTTGACGCTCGACGTGCCTCTGATCGAAATCGAGGAGACGCGGTTCCCGAAAAAGACGCGGCGATTTTGGCATCGGGCCTATCGAATTGAGGACCAGCGGTTGCTGCAAATTATTGATCAGCGTGTGCTGCGGACGACAGACGATCTTGTCGGTTTGCTGAACGTGAATTTATCCGGAGAATTCGACACTCGCCATTTGGCCGATGCACTTTCCACGCGCCGTTGGATGGCTCAAAAGGTCGCCTATTGTTTGCGGCAAACCGGCGCAAGTTTGATTGCTGGAAAACGCGGCAACGCGATCGTTTATCGGCTTGCGAATAAGGCGGAGAACAAGAAGCGATCGCCAAGTCCGCGCCGTCGGCGCAAAGAAAAAGGCGACCCACAGGCCGCCTAATGTTGGGGCAACGCGTCGAACCCGAACCTTTAACCAAAAGTGTATGAATCTCGACCGACTCGTGTCGGTAGTTTCTAAATACGCTTGTGACCGGGTAACTACAACACGTTGGACCGGGTTCGAGACTCGCGCAGGCCACGCGACAAGATGTCACGCAGCAAGGGCGAATAGTCTTCGTATTTGGATTGATCCGGCGCTCCGTTGGAATATTGATAAATCGCATCGCGCGGCTTTTTGCCCAGCGACAACAAGGTGGACGTGACGGTTTGAAAACCCTTTTCACGAATGACCATGCCGACTCGACCACCGGGCAGAGGAGCGCGAGCAAAAACTTTGCTGGCCACGGCTAAAAACTTAACCGGCGAATCCAACATCTGCAGCGTCAACAAGCGGTGCGTCAAGCGTACGCGTTCATCGCTCTGATCGTCGATGTCGCGGTCGCCGATGATGCTGAGACCTTCTTCCAGCGGACAAGCGTTGATGTCGTTGGCACCATGAATGACCCAGCCGCTTTCGGCATCCGCCACGACAAAGTTGACCCCCGAATATTGATCCGATTGCAGTTCTTCCAAAGCCAGGTCGACGGCTTCGCGCGCCGATGCGCAACGGAGCAGGTTGCGACACAAAACTCCACGGGAACGGGCGGCCGTCGGCAGAGTGTGTTTTTTTCGAGGTATCGCTGCGGCAAACATTCCGTTTTGATTGACACCCAGACGCGTCCCAGTCGATTTGGGATCGACGCTTGCCAGGATTCGGGGTTTCCCCGACTGTATGGATGGTGCCGCAATTCCCAAGGCTGAAGCCTCTTCGCGGTTGCAAGCGACCAGGATTGGTGCGTCGGGAACCAAATGATAGACGATCGCCACAAGGCTCATCGGATGTTGCCCCAGTGATAAATGTGGAAGAAGTGAACCTGTAAAGACAACAATTTAGCCGAAACAAGTTGTCTTACCACCCTATTTTGGGGGTGTCCGTCTTTTTTTTTGATTTTGCCCTCAAGCAGCCTGGCGAAATACATGCACGCAGCGCAAGAAAGTGAATATCCTGGTTGAATTGCCCGGGATTTATTCACTTGCTTGCGCTATTTACTTGAATTGGGCCGTTTTTCAACGGGCCTCTAGGACCTCTCGGATAACTGCTGAGGATTGGGGTCCGATCGCTGTTTTCGCATTGAATTGTTTATTGACGCGGCATCAACAAACCACCAAACTGTCTTTTCACATCCTTGCGGTTTCGATTCGCAGCGCGACCGCCAAGCAAAGAAAGCCCGCATGGCGACTCTTTTTCCCATTCCGCAGCCAATTAGCCAGAACCAATCTTTGACACGAACCATTCGAGGCGTGAAGATCGCGGCAACTGGGTTCTATGCCGCCGAAAAACGGGTCGCCAATGAAGACCTTCGTGCGTTGGGCTACGATGCCGATTGGATCGTGCAGCGAACCGGAATTCTCGCGCGACATCATGCGCTGCCCGGACAATCCACCAGTGACATGGCGATTCCAGCGGCGCGGCGATGTATGGCTGATGCGGGTGTCGCGCCCCACGAAATCGATTTGATTATCGTCGCCACGATGACGCCCGATCATTACACGCCGTCGTCTTCGGCGCTTGTACAAGCCGCGCTCGGCTGTCATTGTCCCGCATTCGATTTGAATGCAGCTTGTTCCGGATTCATGTACGCTTTGATTGTCGGTTCACAATTCATCAAGTCCGGTTGTGCGCGAAAAGTTCTCTTGATCGGTGCCGATGTCATGTCGATGGTCGTCGACCCGCAAGACAAAAAAACTTATCCGTTATTTGGTGACGGAGCGGGCGCGGCTCTTCTCACGCCAGACGAAGACGCCACCGAGGGCGACGGCTGTGGAATATTGGCTTATCGTTTGGCGTCCGAGGGAGAATTGTCGCACTTGTTGGTTGTTCCGGCGGGTGGATCGCGCTGCCCCGCCACTCACACGGCGATCGAAAACCGCCAGCAGTATTTGAAAATGGAGGGACAAGCTGTTTTTAAGTGGGCGGTCCGGCTGATCCCAGAAGTGATCCGCGAAATGTTGAGCCACGCGCGGCTCAACCTCGACGATATCGACTTGTTTATTTTGCACCAAGCCAATCGGCGGATCCTGGATTCAGCGATTGAACATCTCGGTGTTCCGCCGGACAAAGTCTTCATGAATTTGGATGAATACGGCAACACATCGGCGGCCAGCATCCCCATATCGCTCGACGAAGCAATCCGCGCGGGGCGGATCAACAAAGGAAATCGCGTGCTGCTTTGCGGCTTCGGTGCGGGACTATCCTGGGGCGCATGTATCTTTCAGTTTTAGCATGTTTGCGGATAGTCTTGAGCCGTGCGGTCCTTGTTTAACCGGGCCGCTTCGGACCGCTGTTGTACCTCCGTTCAAGTTCGCCGGCCGGAGATGTCGCAGCGCCCGGAAGCCGTGCGGTTAAACGCAAG
>JANMEB010000342.1:0-4292 GCA_031376585.1 Planctomycetota bacterium
ACGCTTTGTTGATGCCAACATCACCATTTCGGCCGACGGCGTAAACGCCGTCGGTGAATCACATACCTTTACTGTGACCGTCAACCAAGACGATGGTCTCAACTTCGATGAAGGTGGCGACGGAGTCACTGGTTTCGCGCCAGTGTCCGGCGCGGCTGTGACCGTTGGCCTCGATGGTACCAACGGTGCGATCCCAGATATCAGCGCTCCAAGCGATTTGGTAGCGGCTGATCCTAGCAGCATCATGGGCCTGACCAATGTCAGCGGCCAGTTTGATGTGACCTTTAGTAGCGCCACCGCAGGCAAGGTGACCGGCAACGGTTACGCGACTTTCATTTTGGATGGCGTGAATTTGGTGCGCGATACCGATCCGACCACGGTTGGCGACGGTAGCGGACCCAACGGCAGTGGACCAGCGCTTAAGCGATTTGTGGATGCCAACATCACCATTGGCGTCGACGGGACTAATCCGGTAAACGCTCCGCATATTTTCACCATTACGGTCAACCAAGACGATGGTCTTAACTTCGACGAAGGCGGCGACGGAATCACTGGTTTTGCTCCGGTTAACGGAGCGAATGTGACCATGAATCTCGACGGCAACGGAGGCGCGATTCCGGACGTTAGCGCTCCAAGCGATTTGCTACCGGCAGATCCCACTAACGTACTCGGGGTCACGAACGCCAGCGGTCAATTCGCCGTAACCTTTAGCAGTGCGACGGCCGGCACCGTGACTGGCAACGGTTATGTGGTCTTCACCTTGGACGGCGTGAATTTGGTCCGCGATACAGATCCGCTTACTCTTGTCGATGGAGCAGGACCGAACGGTAGTGGCCCGACGGTCAAAACGTTCGTTGCCCCAGGTCACACGGCCACCATCGGATTCTGGCACAACAAGAACGGTAAAGCCGTTATCCTCAGTTCGGCCAGCACCAACCTTTCGAATTGGCTTGCGACCAACTTCCCGAATCTTTACGGAAGCTTGGCGGGGGCCAGCAACACGCAAGTGTATAATTTCTTTGTTTCCGGAACCAATAGTTACTTTGGTACTAAGGGGACGAAGACCAACGCCCAAGTAATGGCGCTTGCCTTGGCCGTTTACTTTACCGACGTGTCTAACACAGCGACTGCTCAGAGTTTCGGCTTTGGCGGCTCGCTGGGGAATGTGATTGTTTCGGTCAATGGTAACGCAACAGCTTTTGCAGGTTACCTCGAAGCGGGCGGCACAACCATTTCGATCAATAACATGCTCGCGGCCGCAAACTTCTATGCGACCGGCGGCGTGATCTACGGTGGTTCTGGCTCAAATTGGAAGAAAATTAACGACCAGTTCTCGTTTGTTAATGAAACGTTCGACATCTAGTCGCAAGCATTCGGGATTTGATTTTCAAAACCCAACATTGACGCCGACGGCTCAACGAGAGCCGTCGGCGTTTTAATTTTGGGGTTGGGGCAAATTAGTGCGCCGTGTGGAATCCGACGGTTCCAAGATTTTGAAACTCGGCCTGGATGTAGCGGCCGCGGCTTAATGACTCGGCAGCAGAAGCGCCTCCCGACAATATTATTGAACCGGGTGGCAGTGGGTTCTTCGCTAAACGCGCGGCGTGACAAAGCGAGCGCAGCGGATGGCCAAGTGCAGCGGCGGTAGACCCAAATTGTCGCGACTGGCCGTCAATGCTCATCACGATGCCGAGGTTCTCAAATGACTGCCGCGGATCACACCACGGGCCGACCACGAATCCACTTGCGGATGTATTGTCGGCGATCACACTTGGCAAATTGAATTTGAAATCTTGATAGCGACTGTCGACGATTTCTAAGGCCGGCGCGATCGCCTCCACTGCGGACAACGCGGCGGCGGGCGAAATGAAACCATGGAGCGGCGCTTTAAGCAAGAACGCCAATTCGGGCTCCACGCGCGGCTGAATGAACCGGTTGAGACTGACTTCTGAGCCATCAACGATTTGCATTTGGTCGGTGAGTTGACCGTAAATCAAATCTTCGACGCCCATTTGCAGCATTTTCGCGCGGCTGGTGAAACCCATTTTCACACCAACCCATTTTTCTCCACGCCGCAGACGCAATTCAATCGAAGCGAATTGAATCTCGTAAGCCATCCGCACATCGAACGCACCCTCGGCGAACGGCGCGATCGCGTTGGCATGTTGTGCCGCACGGTCGAGAATTTCCGCGTATTCCAGAATCTTTTGTTGCAACTTCGATCTCCGCTCAATTCAATGGGTGGCAAAAAGACTTGGAAACAAAAATCCCCTCACCCTAACCCTCTCCCCAAAGGGGCGAGAGAACAATTCGAGCCGCTCGCATCGCCTCAACTCTCAACAAATCGAGCGCTACGTCGACGATCAAGTCTTCTTGGCCGCCAACCATCTTGCGCCGCCCAAGTTCGATCAAAATATCTCGGACATCCAATCCGTATTTCTCGCCTGCGGCTTCGGCATGCCTGAGAAAACTGGAATAAACTCCGGCGTAGCCCAACGACAAAGTTTCGCGATCGACGCGAGCCGGTCGGTCTTGAAGCGGACGCACAAGTTGATCCGCGGCGTCCATGAGCGCGAACAAGTCACAGCCGTGCTGCCAACCGTAGCGATTGGCCACAGCGATGAAGACTTCCAGGGGTGCGTTTCCCGCGCCAGCTCCAAGTCCCGTCAGCGATGCGTCGATTCGAGTCGCTCCGTTTTGCACAGCCACGACCGAATTGGCAACCCCAAGGCTTAGGTTGTGGTGCGCGTGATAGCCGCGCTCAGTTTCAGGTTTGAGTACATCGTTATAGGCTTGCATCCGTGCGGCCACATCGTCCATCGTCATGGCTCCCGCGCTGTCTGCAATATAAACGCAGTAGGCGCCGTAGGATTCCATCAACTTGGCTTGTTCGGCAAGTTTTCTTGGCTCGTTCATGTGAGCCATCATCAAAAAGCCTGCGACGTCCATTCCGTTAGACCGTGCCCATTCGATGTGTTGCCTCGCCACATTGGCTTCCATGCAATGCGTCGCAACTCGAACTGATTTCGCACCCAACTGCTGCGCGCGTTTAAGATCATGAATCGTGCCGATCCCTGGCAGCAATAGCACCGTTAGTTTGGCGTAGATCAGGACTTCGGCGACCGCTGCAATCCATTCTTCGTCACTGTGCAATCCAAACCCGTAATTGAAACTGGAACCGGCTAAGCCATCGCCGTGAGTGATTTCAATGGCATCGACGTGAGCTTGATCGAGGGCTTTGGCGATCGCAATGACATCGGGCAATCGGAATTGATGGCGGATCGCGTGCATGCCATCACGCAACGTCACGTCTTGAATGTACAAGTGTTTTTGCGGATTCGTCGAGTTAGCCTCCATCGTCATACCGCAATCTCCTTAACTCGCAGCTCGACCAATCGTTCGGCGGTTCGAAGTGCGGCGGACGTCATGATATCGAGGTTCCCGGCGTATGCGGGAAGATAGTGTCCTGCGCCGGCGACTTGTAATAAGACAGTGACTTTGGTGCCGGCCTGAGCGGGCGTGTTACCAGGTACTTGGGCTGCGGCGGCGGATTTCAGTTCGTCGAATTGAACCGCTTGTTTAAGTCGATAACCCGGAACGTACTGTTGCACTTGAGCGACCATCGTCGCAATTGACCGCTCGATTGCGCTACAATCGACTGAGCCAGGTACGAAGCAGAATACCGTCGCACGCATCAAGATCGGCGGTTGCGCTGGACTAAGTACAATGATCGCCTTCCCGCAAGTAGCACCGCCGACGACTTCGAGACCACGGGCGGTGGTTTGCGTGAACTCGTCGATATTGTTGCGGGTGCCCAGTCCAACGGATTTCGAAGCGATCGAGGAAACGATCTCAGCGTACGCAACCGGCGCGATTTGGCGCACAGCGGCTACGATCGGAATCGTGGCTTGGCCTCCGCAAGTCACCATATTGATATTGGGTGCGTTTAAGTGCTGATCCAAATTGACAGTCGGCACGATATAGGGCCCAATTGCCGCTGGTGTGAGATCGATCACTTGTATGCCGTGAATCTAGAGAATTTCGGCGTGACGGGAGTGAGCAGAGGCGCTAGTCGCATCGAAAACGATTCGGATATCGGAAAAATTCGGCAACTCGATCAGCGAATCGATGCCGCCTGCGGTTGTTGCAACACCCATTTCTGCGGCGCGCGACAAGCCATCGGACTTCGGATCGATGCCTACGAAAGCCGCAACTTCCAAAGTATTTGAGAGCCGCAAGACTTTCATCAGCATGTCCGTCCCTATGTTACCTGTCCCGACGATGGCGACTTT
>JANMEB010000371.1:0-2941 GCA_031376585.1 Planctomycetota bacterium
CGAGTCAGGGGCTCCTGCGAGTGGCGACCCGCCGAAAACCGACGACGGAAAAAACTGAGACGACTCGGTTCAGTGCCCCTCGACCCAGGAGTTTCATCGCGTGTTACTTAGCATGACCGGACACGGCCAAGCTTCGGCGGAATCGTCCGTGCTGGCCGTATCGGTAGAAATTCGCTCGATCAATAGCCGCTATCTCAAAGTCAATTTGAACTGCTCCGACCGGTATCTGGCTTTTCAGTCCGACGTGGAATCGCTTGTTCGTAAGTACATTCAGCGCGGCACCGTAAGTTTGCAAATCAAAGCCCAGCACGCGAGTGGCCCACCGCCAGTTCAAATAAACGTTGACTTGATTACCTCGCTGCGCCAACAGTTGAAGCCGCTGCTGCAAGGTTCCGAATCCATTCCACTGACGTCGTTGTTGTCGCTGCCCGGCGTCATCGCCGAGTCTCACGAGTCGCCCGAAGCAACGCAAGCCGACTGGAAAGTCATCACTGGCGCGATCGAAACTGCCCTCAAGTCTCTCAACGAAATGCGCGCTCGCGAAGGCGCAACGATGGCGGCCGATATGCGCTCCAACTGCCAACAGATTCAACGTCACGTCGCGCGGGTCACGGAACTTTCCCCCAAAGTCGTCTTGGCTTATTCGCAGCGATTAACCAGCCGGATCAATCAACTTTTGGAACAATACAGCGTGACGGTTAGCCCCAGCGATCTCGTCCGTGAAGTCGGCGTTTTCGCCGAACGCTGTGACATTTCCGAAGAGCTCGTCCGGCTCGACAGCCACTGCCAACAGTTTTTGCAAGTGATCGATGACCCCGCCAGCGGCGGCCGCAAACTCGATTTCCTCACGCAAGAACTTCTTCGAGAAGCCAACACGATCGGTTCCAAAGCTGGCGATTCTGAAATTGCCAAAAGCGTCGTCGAAATTAAGACCGCGATCGACCGCATCCGCGAAATGGTCCAAAACGTCGAGTAGTTGGTGATACAAAAATTCAGTTCCTTCTCCCCGGCTTTGCGGGGAGAAGGTTAGGATGAGGGGCTCTTCGAATCTTCCGGCACAAGCCTGTCGCCTCAATCCTTTTCCTATATTTCCATCAGCAATCCCCAATCTTCATTCCCCAATTTTTCAATCTTCAATCTTCAATCTTCAATCTGAAATCTGAAATCTGAAATCAAAAATTCCCCTCATGCCTTCCAACCGCCTCATCATTATCTCGGGTCCATCCGGCGTCGGCAAATCGACTGTCGTCCGCCGCTTGATTAAGCGCTGCGAACTGCCGCTGGAGCTCAGCGTTTCCGCGACAACACGCGCCCCGCGTCCCGGCGAACTTGAAGGCCGAGATTATCACTTTCTCGCAACCGACGAATTTCTTCGACACCGTGCCGCCGGTGATTTTTTGGAATCGGCCGAAGTCTTTGGCCGCAATTGGTACGGAACCCTGCGAGAAACCGTGACCACTGGCTTAAAACAGGGAAAATGGCTAATCTTAGAGATCGATGTGGATGGCGCTTTACAAGTCTTGAAAGAATATCCTCAAGCAATTACCGTTTTCATTCACCCCGGCAGCCCTCAAGAATTGGAACGGCGACTACGCGGTCGAAAGACCGAATCCGAGGAAGCCATCCAGCGTCGTCTCGAAGTCGCCCAGCGGGAACTTCCGTTTGCACAGCGTTATCGGTTCGTCGTCGTCAACGACGAAATCGATCGTGCCGCCCGAGAGATTTGTCAATTATTGAAAAGTTGTGGAGAACCAACCGATGTATGATCAGCTAAAAGAAGAAGAGATCGTCAACAAAGTCGGCGGGCGATTCAAACTTTCCACACTCATTCAAAAGCGTCTCGTACAACTCAACCAAGGCGCTCGTCCTCTGATCGACACCAAGTTGACCGACAAGATGGCGATCGTTCTGCGCGAGATCGAGTTGAACAAAATCTATCTCGACACGTCCAACGAGCTAAAGCTCAACGAGCACACCCCCGACTTCTCCGCCCCGCCTGAACTCGACCTGGACGATCTTTAATCGATTGGCCATTCGGCAATCGCCGTGGGTTACGCCATCGGATCCTTAGCCACCTCGTTCAATTGTTCGTTTCGCACCAAGCGAAAATCGAGGTATCGCATGATGCACAGGGACGCCATCGAGCAGGAAAGCCAGGCGACCCCAGCCGCCAAAAGCGGCAGAAAAGAACGAAAATCCCTCGTAGCCGAATTCCACCAAACGCTGACGAGCCAAATTGCGAAATATAGGGAAAGAAATACAGCCGCAGTAATGGCCAACCAAATAAACGTCCATGGCGTAATAGGCTCGGGCCGTAGAAAAATCCAGGCGAATGCAATTCCTTGCGCGAAAAAAAACAAGCCTGAGATTACTCCGGATAACAGTAAACCCATTATCGGAGCAGATTCACTTGCAAGTGCATCGAGACGACAACCAATTACCGCCAAACAAAGAATTGCAACCGTAAGTGAAATGATCGCCAAAAACTGCAGGCTAAACTGCGACTTTGTCGCAAACAACACGACTCCCGCGCGGTTCAAAGCCACAAGCCTTCGACGGAATAAGCGACCGAAAATTAGAGAGCATCCGAGGCAAAACGCAAATGCGATGGGGATCACAACGGCGTACATCCAAACTTCCACCATTTCTTGAAAAAGTAGGAAGCGCCCGAAAGCTACTGGAATCAACGAACAGGCTACGCAGCACGATGCAGCGAAAAAGATTCGTTGATGCATCGCAGGCGCTCCGAGCCCGCCCCACAGGGCCAACAAAGTGACCTGTGACATTGCTACGAACGGCGAACTCACAAAGACGAGTGACCTAAACCACTCATCAGGTCCAAAGTCATTTTGGATAATAAACGGCATGAAGACCGAAACTTCGAACACCGCGAAGGACAGCAGAAGGCTCAGGATTCGTAAAAGAGGCAGTTTCATTGCTG
>JANMEB010000470.1:0-4566 GCA_031376585.1 Planctomycetota bacterium
TTAGCCCGGCCCAATAACATCCGGCCCAAAAACTTCCGAGCGGCACGAGCACGAAGACCAGCAGCGACAAGACGAGCCGCGCCATCGAAATTCGATTAGGGACGTTCCAGATTTGGTCAGCGGGATTGTCCATTGAACTCAAGCCTTAACGAATTATCGCGGCTTGCCGACAGCGACTCCCACAAGATCGTAATCTTTGTGGGTCACGATTTGGCAAGAAACAATTTGGCCCGGCTGAAGTTTGTGTTCTGTCTGCGTGACGAAAACGAGACCGTCGACATCGGGAGCGTCAGCCCAGCTTCGACCGACCCAAGCACCAGGTTGATCGGGGACGCGCTGGTCCAAGATGACGTCGATCTTCTTGCCAATCTGCCTTCGATTCCATTCGAACGCGACCGTTTGTTGTGCTTGCATCAAAGCCTTTTGACGGCTTTCCATCGTCGACGGCTCAACATGATCGGGGAGTTTTGCGGCGGGCGTGTCGGGTTCGAATGAATAAGTGAACACTCCCATCCGTTCGAATTTTTGTTGCCGCACGAATTCGACCAATTCCGCGAACTGTTCGTCGGTCTCGCCAGGAAAGCCAGTGATAAACGTAGTGCGCATAACCAAATTCGGAATCGAATCGCGCAACAAGCCGATCGTTTCCTCAGTTTGGCGGCGATCGACGCGACGCGACATCCGTTTGAGCATCGTGTCGTTAATATGTTGCAGCGGCATGTCGATGTAAGGAACGATTCGCTTGCTGCTGGCGATTGTTTTGGCCAGTTCGCTGTCGATGTACATCGGATAGAAGTACATCATGCGAATCCACTCCAAGCCATCGATCGCGTCAAGTTCTCGCAGCAGTTCAGCCAGCCGGGGCTTGCCGTACATGTCGATTCCGTAATACGTCGTGTCTTGCGCGACGATGATCAGCTCGCGAACGCCGGAGGCGGCCAACTGTTTCGCTTCGCTGATGACTTCTTCCAGTGGTTTGGTGATGTGCTTGCCGCGCATTTTGGGAATGGCGCAAAACGTACACAGCCGATCGCAGCCTTCGGAAATTTTCAAATAGGCAAAGTGTTTCGGAGTGATCCGCAGACGGTCGCCGTCCGGTAACGTCCGAATCGATGCCGGCTGAAAATACATGCGTTGTTCGGCTTGATTGCCCAGCATTCGATCCGCGATTTTGGTGATTTCTTCGCGACCGAAGACGCCGACCAGCGAATCGATTTCGGGTCGCGATTCCAATAGTGATTCCTTTTGTCGTTCGGCCAAACAACCAGAAACAATCACGCCGCGCGTTTGGCCTTTTCGTTTCAAATCCAGCATTTCGTCGATGGCGGCGAACGACTCCGTTCGTGCTCGCTCGATAAAGCCGCACGTGTTGACGACGACGAAATCAGCGCCTTGTGGTTCGCGAACTAGCTTGTAGCCATCCAACTGCAGCAGCCCCATCATCCGTTCGCTGTCAACGGTGTTCTTCGGGCAGCCCAAACTCACAAAGGCATAGGTACCTTTTTCTGGAGGGGCGTCGGTGATCTTTTCGAAAGTTTGACTCAAAGTACTGGCTTTCAAGTGATTCGGGCTGGCCGGACAGAGTACGGGACAAGCGAATCTTAGCGTGGTTCGTCACAGGTGTTGAATACGAAGTACCGGCATGATAGCCCGCCAATAGAAAGCGCGTCAAACGAAAAGCAGGTAATCGCGGTGATTTCAGACTCGTCGCGCATCACGTCCTTAGTTTAACCGCCCGCTTGGGGCGCTGGCGGTGGCATCTGTGAGGCTTGAGGCAGTAGGCAGGAGGAAGAAGGAACGAAGAAAAAATACGAGGCTCGATTGCTGGTGGAAAATGACTGAAGTGATCAAACGGTCCCACCTCCAGCGCCCCAAGCGGGCGGTTAAACGAAGGACTGTGAAGTTCATCTCCCAAGATGACTCTCGCGGCTTTTTCTACGGCCTCAAGCCGGCAGCCCCACGCCTCATTCTTCTGATCGAATCTGGCAGTAGCTTTCGTAGCGCCGAACGTCCAGCTTGAACATTGCGACGGCCTCTTTAACGGCGCAATTTTGTTCGTGGGTATGAGTGCAATCTGGAAACTGACAATCGCTGACGTAGGGCCGAATGTCGCGAAAGAACCCGGCGACTTCCGCCGGAATGACGTCCCAAAGTTGAAACTGGCGGATGCCGGGAGTGTCGACGATGTAACCGCCACCGGAAAGCGGAATCAGATGCGAAAATGTAGTTGTGTGTCGACCTTTTTCGGATTCGTCACTCACTGGGCTGACCTTCAAGCCGAGCCCCGGTTCAATCGCATTGAGCAAAGACGATTTTCCCACGCCGCTTTGACCGGAGACCACGCTATTTCGGCCGGTCAAAAGATCCCGTAGCCGATCGATGTTCCAGTGGCACGTGACCGACGACAAGACGACTTGATAACCCATTTGTCCCCACACGGCGACGACCGATTGAAGTTCGCCAGGGTCGACGAGGTCGACTTTGTTGATGCAGATGATCGGTCGCAAATTGGTCGATTCAACAGACACCAAGTACCGATCGATTAGGTTGGGTTTCAGGCCGGGCTCGGCAGCACTTGCGACGATGATGACTTGGTCGACGTTGGCAACTAGAACTTGTTGGCGTTTGCGACTAGTTCGGCAGATCACTCCGTGGCGGGGTTCGACGAGCAATATCACGGCCTGCCGGTCGTCGGCGGGTCGTATGACGACGACATCGCCGGTGACCACGACGTTTTGCAAATCGGTCGCGAGGGACTTGAGCAATCCGCGAGTCGAACATTCAAATTCGCGTCCGTCGGCGGTTCGCACGGTCGAGGAAAGTCCATGGACTTTCATCACGCGGCCGGACAAGCAATTCGCGTCGACGTCACGAAGCTCGACCGCGAATCCTGCGGCTTCGTTTTCGCGGGCCACGCCAGTGATGGTTCGCTTTTTGCTTGCCGAACGTTTTCCGCTGACGCGTTCGGATTGGGCGTCCGGCGTCGAATCGTCGGTCTCATCGGCTTGACCGCGAAAGTCCTTTTTGCGTGTAGTCTGATCGTAGTTCTTGCGAAACTCAGTGCGAATCTGCGTTTTTTTTTGCTTTCGTTTGGCCATAAGCAGCGTTCATTGTAATCGCTAGGTGCAGGACTTAGGTTGCGGCACGGCGATTAACCCTATCTGCAACGGTTTGACCATTTCGCCCAGATCGGGCTCGTTCGCTGATAGAATCCGACGACCAATTTCCAAAGCCGCTTAATCAAAAAACTCGACTTGGCCTGTGCTTAAATTATAGACGGCTCCGACAATGTCAATGCGCCCTTCACTGCGCAATCGACTGAGTGTTGGGCTTTGTTTGGAAATGTTATCGACCATCAACCCCACGTTGCGTCGGGCGACATCGTCGACCAAAGACTCTTGCTCAGTTGGAGTTAGTTTTGGGAAACGCTCGATATCCTCGGGCCGTACGGACAATTGAATATCACGGATCAAGGTCTCAATATTGTGACAGCCGGTTGCTTCCGCCGGAGGGACACTCGAACAGCTCAATTGGACCGCAGAGGTAACCGCGCCGCAGCGGGTATGCCCGACGACAATCACTAACTTCGCTCCGGCCACGGCGCAAGCATATTCCATGCTGCCCAGAATTTTCGGGCCGACCACGTTTCCGGCTATCCGTGCGCTAAAAATATCGCCCAGCCCCAAATCGAAAATAATCTCAGCGGGACTTCGCGAGTCGATGCAACTCAGCACCACTGCGATCGGATGCTGGCCTTCGCTGGTCGCGGTCAATTGGCGATTGAAATCACGAAAAAGGCGGCGCCCAGTTCGAAACCGTTCGTTGCCATCCTTGAGAATTTGAATGACTTGATCGGGCGTTAGCGTCTCTTGAAGCTCGCGGGTCGACATGTCGAGATACTGAATTTCATCGTTCAATTGATACTTGTCACGAAATCCGCGCAAGCTCACGCGGACATCGTGAGCGGCGGCCGTTTGCTCGCGAAAGTCGCGAATAATGCCCAATACATCCGGATCGATATACACTGTGTTCGTTGCGTCGATCAACACATGACCTCCTTTGGGGACGTCATTGAGTGCTTTTTCCAGCACTGCTCGGTTGAGAAAGCTGACTTGGTTGGCCAGCTCTATACGGAGCACATCGCCACCCAAGTGTTTTTCCATGACGCGGTGCAACGGTCGACTAACATTGCTGTACAAAATGAAACCTGTACTTACGGCCAGGCCAATGATTATGCCCGTCAACAAGTCCGAAAAGACAATGGCTATGACCGTGATTGCGAACGGCGCAAATAGATACTTACCGCCAGCCCACATTTGTTTTACGAGTTTTGGACTGGCAAGCTTAATGCCGGTGACAACGAGGATCGCGGCCAAAGACGAAAGCGGAATAAGATTGAGAATGCTTGGAAGGAACATGACGCTGATCGCCAGCAAGACCCCATGCACCATCGTGGAAAGTTTTGTTTGTCCTCCCGCGTGAATATTGACCGAACTCCGCACGATCAGCGAAGTTACCGGTAATCCGCCCAGAAGTCCGGAAACTATGTTGCCGCAGCCTTGCGCG
>JANMEB010000204.1:0-1552 GCA_031376585.1 Planctomycetota bacterium
ATAAAGGACACCCATCGATGTTGCGAACGCTCTCGCTGATTTGCTTGCTCTCATGCGATTCGACCCTTGTTGGTTGGACCTTTAGCCACGATGAAAAGGTGTCATTGAAAAATGACCAAGCGATTGAACTCGGGAAAGTCCATTGGAACCGAGATCTGGAATCGGCAAAGACAGAATCGGCCAAAACTGAGAAACCGATTCTCGTCTTGTTTCAAGAAATCCCCGGCTGATCGACTTGTCAGGATTTTGGCAACGGTCCGTTGTCACACCCGCTAGTGGTTGAAGCTATCGAAGATTTGTTTATTCCCGTTTTGGTTTATAACAATAAACCGGAAGATGAGAAAACGCTGAAATCCTTTAGCGAACCGGCGTGGAATAACCCGGTCGTTCGATTTTTGAATTCCGGCGGACAAGATTTGATTGAACGGAAAGATGGCGTTTGGCAAACACCGGCTCTGGCGCAGCGTTTGGTGGCTAGTTTGGAGGCAGCCAATCGAAGTGTGCCTGAATATGTGAGACTGGTCGCCGCTGACGCGAACTTAGCTCCTGATGCGGCCAGCAAGTCGGGCAAAGCGACTTTTGCGATGCACTGCTATTGGGAAGGCGAAGCCAAACTGGGAAGACTCTCCGGCGTTCTCTCGACGCGAGCGGCGTGGGTCGATGGCAAAGAAGTCGTCGATATCACGTACGATCCGAGCATCTTGGACTATCATCAACTCGTCGACCAAGCTAAATCCATAGAGTGCGCATCGACTGTTTACGCGCGAACCACCGAACAGTTTGACATTGCAAAGAAACTGGTTGGAAATCATTCCCAACTTGTGCCTGCCGACTTCATTCCGCGTTCCGCCGCAGACTCCGAGCAAAAATACTATCTGCGCAATTCGATCTACGCACTGCTGGATTTAAGCGGACTTCAAGCCGTGAAAATCAATTCGCTCTTGGCCGATAATAAAGTTGCGGCATCCGACATTGAAGCATTGTTGAGCTCGCGACAAAGAGAAAATCTGGAACGAAAGAAGTGATGCTGAATGCATCAAATAATCGAAATCGTTTTTTAGAATTGGGAAAATCGTTTTTGTCCGCCGCTTTCCAATTTGACGCTCTTGTTCCAAAAGTCGAGTCCGCGCTGGTGTTTCGTCGCGTAAATCAAGCGGTAAAGTGGACCTGACGGACCACAAATGACTTCTTCTCCGAAATGGGAATACCCTGCGTAACTGCGAAGTTGATCCTTGTAAATATCCGCGAACAACTTTCGCAAATCGCTCGGATTGGTTGAATGAAGCTCGGCCTTTCGTGTCCGCCAGTTCGAGCCAGGTCCAAGGTATCGATCCAATTTCGAATCCGGCTGATTGAAATAGTGATAGTCCGCATTTCGAATAATATCTTGAGCGTCGGGAAAGAGGATCACCAAGTCAACTCGTCCGCAGGCGGCCAATTCTTGAACCGTCGTAAAATCATGGTGCAATCCAGTTGAGTCCAAAAAACCTAGGGTCAGCGCCCGATCCGGTATTTGACGTACCAAATGGTCAATTTCTTCATTGCAGTCTCC
>JANMEB010000482.1:0-5228 GCA_031376585.1 Planctomycetota bacterium
TTCGGCGAGCAAGGAAGGTCGGAAGGTCCTGTGACCGCCGACGTTGACCCCTCGCAAAAGGACGACGAGTGCCACGCTTCTCCTCCTCCTTCTCCTGGCGCCGTTCGCGAAGTCGGCTCGTCGCGTTGATGGGCAATTACATTGGCTAATCGTCGTCGTCCGGGACGAGCGGTTCAATTACCCTGCCGTCCATCAATAACCCAAAGCAAAATGTGCCTTTTTCGTGGTCGGGTTACCGGCTCTCGACATTAGTCGTCAGTATGACCCATGCAAACCTCTCGCTGGGGAATTCCGGGGGTCCCGGAGGTATCCCCTGGGGTTCAAACCGAACGCCAAAAATTGAATTGCGGAAAGAAAGCGCGGCGAGAAAAGCGCAAGTCGCGAAAGAGTCTGCAAATAAAGACTAGAAACGCGTAACCAACCGAATTCGTACGAAGTTGAAATTGCGGTGCGCGACGAGCGCTTATCGAGATCCAACGCCAGGAGCGATTTCCTCAACGAACCCCCCGCCCTACCTTTTTGAAAAAATTGCGTACAATGAGCGCCACAGGGTGCGCCCTTCCACAGACCACGTTCGAGTGGCCTTTGGAAAGCGTCCAACGGAAACAGGTCCGAATCGATGGACCGAAAGAAAATGCGATGTCAAATGGCCAGAGTGGTTGGATCAGTGGTGCCCGTCGCGCGCTTCTGAAATCGGACGAGAATTTCTTTCAGGTACGACCGTTCCAATATTGGTTCGACTTTCTCACAAGCGCCGCATTCGCTTACATCGCGGCTACTGTCTACGTGATGGCGCCGCTCTTCTCGTGGATGCAAATTATTTCCTTTCCACTGGCGGTCTTTTGGCTTTATCGCTTGGGGTCTCTCGTGCATGAGGTGGCCCACCTGCAACATGCCGAAATGCGTGGGTTCAAAGTGGCTTGGAATCTGATCGTGGGAGTCATGACGCTTGCCCCCTCCCCATTTTTCACCCGACATCATCGCGACCATCATTCGCATCGTCTTTACGGCACGCCGCAGGATCCAGAGTACGTCGCCAATGTCTGCAGCCCCGGAACCTGGCGAAGCATGCTTTGGTACAGTCTCAAAATCTTGCTGTTTCCATTGGCTGTTTTTTTGCGATTCCTCTTGTCCCCGTTGAGTTTTCTGCACCCACGGCTACGGGAATTCGTTTTGCGGCGTGGTTCGTCGCTCACGATGAATTGGCGATACGAGCGAAAATTGAATTCGTTCGATCGCTGGGCGATTACCTCGGTAGAACTCCTCTGTTGGATACGAGCAACCATGATTCCGATGGCGGTCGTGCTCGGCATGACCTCTTGGACCCGTATGCCACAGTTGTACCTGTTGGCGGTGGCAACGCTGGCTCTTAATCAGTTGCGCCTTCTAGCCGATCACCAGCTCCATAGCGACGGCCAGCAGCTCGACATGGACGCCCACTTGCAGGATTCGTGTAATTACACGCAGCGCGACTTCTTGACATGGCTCTTCTTTCCGTTTGCGATTCGCTATCACGCTTTGCATCACCTCTTTCCGACATTGCCGTACCATAATCTTTCGTCTGCACACCGATATCTGTCCCACCATCTTCCCTCCGACTCGACTTACCACTCGCTAGAACACCCCGGTTGGTGGTCAGTGGCCCAAAAGTTCTTTCTTCGTAGCAAAGTCGAAGCGAGAAACGTGGAAGGTTGACGCGCTCGTGTCGTTCTTCCCGAGTCACCTCCGGTTGGCAATCAGGGCTGTCAAACTTCTGCGCTTATTAAACAGAGGCTCAGAGATTCCGCAGGTCAGCCAATATCGCAGATGTTCTTGCGACGAATGCCTATGAGGTTTTCGCTCACTTGACGTCCGGCGGCACGGGCTTCTCCCCAGGAGCAGGGGCTGGGAGTTCCGTTTTTGGAAGCTTGTCGTCCATTGCATCGCGCACTTTCTTAGCGACTTGGTCCGAGGGAACCAACTCCAGCGTCTTGTTCAACTCGCTGATGGCTTGCGTTGGATAACCCAGGTAGCCGTAATGCCAGCCAAGCAAGAAGTGGAGTGCCGGGTCGTTCGGCTTTTCGTCACGGGCCTTTTCGAGGGCCCGAAGCTGCGAGGTGTAGTCCCCGATGTTGCTGTAAAGCTCCTTGTAGTTGGTGACAATGGTCCCCCATTTGTCCGGCGACAACATTTGAGCGGCCTGTTGGGTTGCGCCGGCAGCTTCGTTGTACTGTCCACTGGCGAAAAGGGCCTGGCCGAGGATCATCATGTACGCGCCATTGTTTGGGTCGTCCACCAAAGCGTGTCGAAAGGATCGCGAGGCCGCTTCGTATTTGCCGGCTTTGAAGTTGGCCTCCCCTTGGCCAACGAAATTGGCGACGTCAGTCGAATTGTCATTGGATGCGACAGGCGAAGGATCAACGATTTGCACTGACGCGGGATCCACGACTTGCGCGTTCGTGTCGGTGATTGGCGCGGAATAGTAGACGGTGCTCGGGCTATAGCCGTTGTCGTAATACCCGCCACCACCATACCCAATATCACCGTAACCGTAGCTCGGTGCATAACCGCCAAAGGGAAATCCCCAGGCGAGAGAGATCAGCGGCAAGTACCAGTAATTATTTCTGTAGGGGTAATAGCCATAATTGCCGTAGCCGTAGAACGGCTTGTGGTAATAGTGCGAGCCATTGTCGTGATATCCATTCCAGTTGCCGTGGTTTCCGTTCCAGTTTCCGTGATTACTGTCGCCGTTCCAGTTTCCGTGATTGTTGTCGCCGTTCCAGTCCTTGTTGAAATCATTCGTTGAGCCGCCGTGGTTGTAGGCGTAATTATTGCTGGCGTATTTTTTGTTTAAGCCTCCGTATTGCTGACCACCGAGATTCGCGTTGCCTTGCGCAATTTTTCCGATGCCATTGGTTCCGCCAGGCTGATCAAAGTTTCGGCTGACGAAGCCGGAGTTTCCGCGTGACGTATTCGTCGGGTTGCTAGTCGTTCCGCTGCGACGCTCGGAGTAACTTCTGCTCTTGCTGGTGGCACTTCCAAAGTTCTTTTGGACGAAACTGGACGACCCGGGATTCGTGCCTTGGAATCCACCGGACTGACGGGCCGTAACTGTGCCGCCACTGAGTGCTTTGTTCCCTACGCTGGAGAGATTGCGATTGCCGAAATTGGACGAGGGAGTGGTTCTGCGACTAACAATGCCGCCGCTGATGGCCTTGTTCCCCGCGCTGGAGAAACTACGATTGCTGAAATTGGCCGAGGGGGCGCTACCGCGATTAACTGTGCCGCCCGCACCGCCTTGCCTTACGTTCGACGAGCCGCCGCTGCGTTGCATTCCGCTGCGCGAGAAGCTGCTGCTTCCTCCCATGCGACTATTGCCACCTTGCCCGCCGCCGCGGCCTCCAGCGCCGCTTTTTCCGCCGCCGCCGCGCTGTGCAAAGGCAATTGACGAAATCATCAATCCGACGACGACCGCGCCGGCCGCCAGCTTAAGCCCTCGCCACAAAATGGTTTTCTGGATCTTCATTTCCGGGCTCCTCTATTTATTTGCGACTTGATTTGGCGCGTCGTCGCTATTGATGTTCAAACGTGTGTAATATCGCCGCCGGTAATTGTATTCAACCTGTGCGGAATGCACCTCATTTTTTCTGACAATTTCAACGATTGAAGTTCATCACCTTTTCGGCGATCCCCATACATTTCCTATCACCGGAAAACTTTATTGCGATGGACAGGTCATTTTGATGGAGCCGGGGCCGGACGCCGAAAGGCTTGATCACTTCTATTCGACTCGTCGCACGAATCATTCCCGGAAGCGGACACACCTGATACAGCAACAATTTTAAGGAATGCGCCCCGGCTGTGCAAAAACCGAAGGAGCGGGGTCAGTTTTGTTAAATAGCAGCGCAGGAGTATCGGCGGATGGTGATCCCCTCCCGACAATTACAGCAGTCCATAAGAGCAAATCGGTGAATGTTCTGGGTGCTGAGTCGGAGAATGGGGCGTGGCCTGCGAGCAACCCATTCACAACATTGGGAGGGGGCTCGGGTATTGTAGAGAGGGTCAGATTGGGTCAGGCAAAGGAGGACGTGGTTTTTCACCCGTTCTTAAATGCTTCGCTGCCGACGTAATGTATTCGGCGGCCTGGATTGTTGAGCTCACATTCTGCCTTCGTCGATCACACTTCCTCAGCACGAAAAACGCTCCCGCGTTTTTCCTACACAGGCTGGTACAATATTCGGGAAGAGATCCCATCCAGGAATCGATGAACGATCCATGTCGCTCAAGTTCACCAAGGCCATCACCCGCAGTCCTTGTCTTCGGATATCCGAAGGGATAAGTTCGGCTGCTCTCGGGACGGTAGATTTTGACAAAGCCATTGTTCAACACATTGCCTATGTAGCGGCGTTACGGGACCTGGGCCTGGACGTAACCGTTTTGCCTGCAGATAACGATTTTCCCGATTCGACATTTGTCGAAGACGTTGCCCTGTGTACTCCGCAGTTTGCAGTCGTGACCAATCCAGGGGCACCATCGCGAAATGGCGAAAAAACGGCGATGCGAGAAGTACTTGCAGGGTTGTTTGAACACGTTGATGCGATTGCAACTCCGGGCACGGTTGATGCAGGCGACATCCTGATGGTCGGATCGCATTTTTATATTGGACTTTCCGGCCGCACGAATAACGCCGGCGCTGACCAAATGATTTCAATTCTTGAACGATATGGTCAGTCCGCCAGCAAGGTGGCAATTTCGAAGATGTTGCATCTCAAATCAGGCTTGTCGTATCTGGAAAACAACAACTTGCTAGTCACCGGCGAATTCACTGATCACGACGATTTTCGCAAGTTCAATCGAATCCCAGTTGATCGGCGAGAGCAATATGCTGCCAACAGCGTGTGGATCAATGGAACCGTACTGGTGCCCGTTGGCCATCCAGCAACCCATTCGCGAATAAGGGCATTGGGCTATGCTGCGATCGCTCTTGAAATGTCCGAGTTTCAAAAGCTTGACGGCGGTCTCAGTTGCCTGTCATTACGATTTTGAACGAATCCGGCGCCCAATCCTTTAGGGCCATCGGTTACTTTGATATCCGCCGCGATTGACCCGATTCGCCCCGTTGCTCCCGATTGGCCGATGCGTATAGTACCAATGCGATTTTTCAACGATCGCGACATTCATCGATGCACTGCGGGGAACCAAAGGATGTTGTCGGCACTAATGCGGTCACTGGCGATGGCGGCCGTAAT
>JANMEB010000219.1:0-3409 GCA_031376585.1 Planctomycetota bacterium
AAAACAAGCCACTGAAGACTTGCTGAGGACAAACGAGAGACTCGCTGCATTACAGGCGTTGTTCGATCAGCTTACGGCTCGTGCGGACGAATTGTCCCGAGCCAAACAGCAATTGGAAATGGCCAACAAGCTTCTCAAGATCGACCACCGATTAGCCCGCATCAAAATTCTTGACAAGGGACAAGACCCTGGCACGAACGAAAAATTTTGCTTGGTGGAATTCGCCGAAGTCGATGATCAAGGCGCGTCGATCGGCGAAGCCAAAGAATATCGGCTCAAGGGCGAAAGGCTGTACATCGATGCGTTCATCGTCAAGTTCGACGATCAGTTCATCGAGAGCTCCGATGCGCTTCGCTCAACGTCGATGTACATGTTCCGGCGAATCTTCGGCGAGGACGATGGCTTGGATGGCGGATATCCTTTGGACGTCGATGATCAAGGGATCGTACACGCCGCTGCGTATGTGCGAGGTTCGCGATTGAGCGAATTTGAACAAAAGATTTGGCGAGACTTCTGGGCCATTTCCAACGATCCGAACAAGCAAAAAGAGCTTGGTGTTCGCAACAATCACGGCCAGATCAACTACATCGATCCGCAGCCAGGCCAAGTCTACGAATTTACACTGCGCAGCTCCGACGGTTTAAGCTTCAATGTCGTGCGCTAATTGCATCGCCCGTTTTTGCATCGTCCGTTTCTTCCGAGAAACTACCGACGCAAGTCGGTCGAGTCTCAAACCGTTGGCTAATCGCGTCGAACCACGCGCTCCCAGTGAAACTGCCGACTCGCGTCGGTAGCTTGCACGCTTTCCGCCCCATTCAACTTTCAACCCTCAACTCTCTTCCCCTCGTGATTCAAGAACCACTGTTTGCGCCACAGTCCACCGCCGTATCCACACAATGTTCCATCACTGCGGATGACGCGGTGACACGGAACGATAATGGAAATCGGATTGTCGCCATTGGCTCGTCCCACAGCTCGCTGTCCGTTGGGCAAGCCGATATCGCGGGCCAAGCCGTCGTAGCTGATGGTTTGACCAAAAGGAATTTTCAACAGTCGCTCCCAAACCAATTGCTGAAACTCCGTTCCGCGCTGATCAAGAGGCACCGTGAACTTGGTTAGTTCGCCAGCGAAATAACGGCCTAATTCAGCTTCCAGTTGTGCAATAAAGCGATTTGAACCCAAAGCGAACGGACGTCGGAATCTTTGGCGTAATCGCAGAAATTGTTTTTCCAACATGCGCCGGTCGGCAAACTCCAACAAACAAATTCCTTGATCGGTCGCGGCGACAATCATCGGCCCCAGCGGCGAAAGAATGCGGTCGACGACGATCGCGCTTTCAGTCGCGGTCGCCGCACTGGGCGCGTGTCCAAACCATTGTTGGAATGCTTCGCGAAATCCGCTGAGCGATTCGAATCCATGATCGAATGCGGCATCGGTGGTTGATTGCTGACGCGCATGCAGCTTTTGCAAAGCCAATCCCAAACGCCGTGCCCGCGAGTAAGCTTGGAAAGTCATTCCGTGATTGGCTTTGAACCAACGCCGAACGCGAGTCGGTTCGAGTTTTATCGCAACGAGATCTCGATCCCTCCAGCGGCGGTTCGGTTCTTGGTCGACTTGTTGCAAAAGGTTCCCAAGCCATTCGGGTGAAGCACCAGGAGCTCGCATCGGCTGACAGCGCTTGCACGGCCGGAATCCTCCCGCGAGCGCGTCTCGCGACGTTGGAAAGAATTCGACGTTGGCAAGTTTTGGTTTTCGCGCCGAACATGTCGGTCTGCAAAACACGCCCGTTGTTTTGACACCGACGTAGAACACGCCTTCGAATTCGGAATCTCGGCGCACCAAAGCGTCGTACATTTTCTGTCGTGACGGTAGATTTAAGAGGGTTTTCATGGACGTATTTTAACGAACGTCCAAAACCCTTGCGATCGAATTTTCGACACGCAATTCGGATTGCGAGAAAAAGTTTAGCGGCTATTGGCAGTCGAAAGCATCGGTAAATCGTTCGTTGTCGCCTACTTCGACCAGCGGCAGCGAACCTGTTCATTCGTTTTGTGAACTATCGACATCAAAAAGGCTCAATCACGCTCACGACGAACCAAGGGATCAAAGCTGAAGGTGGCAAAATCGAAAGGAATCTACTTCGAAAAGGACGGACCAGATGAGTGTGAAAATGCGGCGGGCTGCATGAATTGGAATTGAAAGCTCACTGCGTGAGACAATGGCCAACCACTGTCGTTGCACCAATCAACGCTTGTAGCCTTCCGAGTTGTCTTTCGACGGACTCGTAGGAGGTGTCTGTGGCGGTTTGTAATCACCGATGATTGCTTTCAGGGGGCAGATCGCGAAAACCGGGCACTTCTTACAGCCGATGGCAAAGGCGATGGGACGGAGTGTCATGGCAAGTTTTCCTTGGAATTAATTAGATCCCATATCCCATCGTATTCGACACCGGTACGTTGTGGATAGCTGGAATCGCGGAGCGCATGGGTGTTGTCAGGCTTGTGGGGCCCAATGTCGTTTCTTCGTTCTTCGCGTTTGGATGTGGCAAGCGACTTCCGTGATGCCCATTGACGGCATCTGCCCGTCGGGAGGATTCGCTAGGACTACAAAACGACAGGACCATGGACCGTTGTGGCAATGCAACCAGGCGCTGTTGGAAAAGACCTGCCATCCGCCAAGGCGCTCAACGATCACTGACAAAAACGCAACTTTATTCGAGGTAACATTCCAAATGGCTGCATCGGACCCGGTCTCTCAATCACTGCTTGAAGAAGATATAAGCATTCATATATTCACCGTGTCCGCAACGATGTTAGGCGTGTGCGTAACATTAATTGGGTTACTGCGAGTCGTGATTGTTATCAGCAAGGTCGATTTTGTGGCTGACGAACTTCTCGCCGCGAACGCAATCCTGTTTCTTACGTCATGCTTGTCGTCATATTTCGCACTCCGGACACGCAGAAAGCGCAGGATGCATCGACTGGAGCGATTCGCCGATTCCATCTTTATTTTGGCAATGTGTCTGATAGTCGTCGTCGGCGTCATCATTACCTTTGCCGTCGCAGCCGTATAAAACCGACTCTTTCTGACTATCGAAGAGGCAACCACGCAAATTCGATTCGCCCGATCTAGGTCGATCCAGACGCATCCTGAATAAGAAGAAATGAAACACTTGACTGAAGCCAACATAGTGCCCAATTCAAAGACGTTCTGGAGTTTGGATTCGGCAGAGATTCTGGATCAGTTGGGCACATCGCCGCAGGGATTGACGAATGCGGAAGCCCTCGTGCGTATCAAGCGGTATGGCTTCAATCGGCTAAAACCGGAGACGACGAGTACCGCGCTCGTACTCTTCATTTCCCAGTTCAATAGCACGATCATCCTGATCCTCATCATCGCCGCTGGCCTC
>JANMEB010000542.1:0-1908 GCA_031376585.1 Planctomycetota bacterium
CAACAATAACAATAACAACAACATCGTAAACCGACCGAACATCGGTGGTAACCGTCCCGGACTTGGCAATAACAACAATATCAACATCGGTAACGACATTAACATTGGCAATCAAATCGGCGGCAATCAAATCGGCAATCGCTTTCCGAATCGGCCGAATTGGGATGTCGATCCCGGTTTTTCTCGGCCAGGGTGGGGGCTCAATGGAAACAATTGGAATAACAATTGGCATAACAACTGCATCAACAACCGTCACAATTGGTACAACGGATGTTGGCATGGATACTGGGGAAGCAACTGGTATGCACCGGTTGCCTGGGGAGCCGTCGGTTGGGGGCTCAACTCGATGACCAGCGGTTGGGCGACGAGCACGAGTTACTACAATCCGTATTACGCCGAGCCGGCGGTTGCTCAAGCAATGCCTTACGATTATTCGCAGCCGGTCGTGATCAACAATTACGTTTCGTCCGACGCGGACGCACAAGGAGGGGAAGCGCAATCGCAGGCCAATCCTGAACAAGAGAAGGCCCTCGTCGCGTTTGATGAAGGGTTGGCGAAGTTCAAGGCGGGCGATTACGTTCAAGCATTGTCCCAGTTCAACACCGCGCTAAAAAATTTGCCGAGCGATGCCGTGGTTCACGAAGTGCGCAGCCTGGCACTTTTTGCGGTCGGCGATTACAAAGCGGCGGCCGCCGGACTTAACTCGCTCCTCTCCGCGGCGCCCGGAATGGACTGGACGACGATGAGCGGCCTGTACGGAAATCCGGACGACTATCCGGCGCAACTCGGAAAATTGGAGGAATTCGCCCGGGCCAATCCCAACGACCCCTCGGCGCATTTCGTTTTGGCCTACCACTACATGGTGATCGGATCAAAAGACGCCGCGATCGATGCGTTGAGAGTGGTTGTCAAAAACCAGCCTAAGGATGTGACGGCCAGGCGGATGCTCGATGCGATGGCACCACCCGAAGCGCCAACCGCAGCGACCCCGAATTCGGTTACTCCCGCGCCGGCCGCCGGTGCATTAGCACCCGAAACTGATTTAACCGGTGCATGGGTTGCCCAGTCGGGCGAAACCAAAATCGAGTTTTCCATCGGCGAGGACTCGCAATTCAGTTGGAAGGCCACCACTCCAGGTCAGGCTCCGGTTGAGTTGAAAGGACAACTCAACACGGCGTCCGACGGAATTGAATTAGAAACCACCGACCAGGGGACGATGGCCGGCTCGGTCACATCGAAAGGGCCTGATGGTTGGCAATTCGCGATCAGCGGCGCCCCGGCGTCTGACCCCGGTTTAAGTTTTGCGCGGGTCAAATAGAGTTTCTAAATCTGTGCATTAGGTTTTTGAACCGCGCCTCGTGTGCCGATCGGCCCGGGGCGCGGTTTATTTATTGTCGTGCGCGGCTCTCAGGTCGTAGGCCGTTTGCGATAGGATTCAAGTGCGACACTTGTCAATCGCAACCCGCTGACGGAGACTATCAAGTCGACCTCAAGCAATCCGCCGACGCGATCGTTTTGCTCGCCCATCTGACCTTTTTGTGATTCAGATCGTAGCACACGCCCAATGCCAAATCAGAAAAGCGCTGCCATGAAACAAAATGCTACCGTGCTGTCCCTGGGATTTGCCTTGATTGCCGCGCTGCCTTTGTCGGCACAGGAACCGGCCGTGACGGTTACCTTGTTTCAAAATGTTCGGGTGTTCGACGGCAAGAGCGGAGAGCTCTCTGGGCCGACCAACCTTTTGGTTCGCGGCAACAAGATCGAAAAAATTTCCGCGCAACCGATTTCGACTGATCGCCTCGGCGAAACGCTGTTGATTGACGGCGCGGGCCGCACTTTGATGCCGGGGCTCATCGACGCCCACACGCATCTCATGTTCTCGAACATTTCGCAACAAATAGTGCTGAC
>JANMEB010000544.1:0-11182 GCA_031376585.1 Planctomycetota bacterium
ACTCGTGCAAGCGAATAAAACTTGCCGAAAGTGTAACCAATCCCAGCCTGCGACCAATCCGCAACAGTTGTTAGCTGCTCCGCGTCCGACGCTTTAGTGTAACCAATCCCAGCCTGCGACCAATCCGCAACGGTACTAACTTTGCATTTTTGCCACCTATTCTTATAGGTGCTGGGCTTCCGAGGCCGACGTATTTTCGGCGGGCTTGGAAGACCAGCGATTCGCCAAAGGGAAACAATTGCGAGCGAAAACGACGTTACTGTTTGCGGTTGTCGCGAAAGCGGATTTTTTCGATGAGGGGCAGGATGCGACCGCCTAGCTACAGCTCTCGCATTCCTCGTCAAGCGATTCGGTGATTTTTCGCGTTAACTCGGGTTTCGTTGCGCGCTGGAACATGCTGTCAAGATGAGTGTTGATTATGTCAACGGTAAATGCTTCATCCAAAACTTTTGAGCTGACCAAATCGTTTTCGGAAAGCCAATGCGCAACATCGCACCAGCTCCAAAGGGGCTCGTGATCATCGTGCAAATTGCAAACGGGGGAGGGAAATCCGCCATTGCGTTTCCCCGATACATATAGACTTATCGCTTGGCGCGTTAGTCCAGCTCGCTTCGCAATTTCAGATTGAGTCACCAAATTGCACAAATCCACGCGGCGGACTTTACTTCCCACTTCACAAATCTGTCGGATTGCGGACAAGATTGCCGAATTGAGGTCTTTGCTTTCGCGGCAGAACGCGACGTACACCACCCCTGCTCGCGAGCTAATGGTGCAGTCATCGCATTTTTTGTAAATTCGATTTTCTAATTCGTCCGTGACCTCTCTTTGATCTTCCAAAATCAGCGTGAACTCAAATTCTCCCATGCCTTGGCTCCCCTTTTTAATCTTCATTCTGCGTGTGCGGACAGTTTTCGACTTCCCGTCGAATCTGACGAGCATGGTTTTCCGGCACCTTCGGCGTTGAATTAATCCCGATTTGACAACCTCCTCTGCCACTGAAAGGACATAACAGCCGCCCCCACGCATGCCCCTTACACTTACGAACAGTCCATCCGCGTTGCTCAGCTAGCTGAATCACGCGCTCAATTTCCTTGTTGGGGTGCCGGGATCGCGACATCCAGCCAATACTATTTCGGGTGTTGACACCTGTCAACACCAGGAGAGAGCCAAAATTGCGAGAAAAGTTCACGAATACTAGCTGAAATGCCTTTGACGAATATTCTCCTCCGGGCTTGGCACTCCGTGCGGATCGCGATGAGAGAATCCAAGGCAATGACTCATGCACGTGGTAGTTGGAAGCCATGGGCGCGGGCAAGGAAGGTTTTGGGTGGTGCCGGCGTAGTTGTTGGTCATCGTGCCGGAGAAATCGTCGCCGGACATAAACAATATGCCGCTGCATGGGCCGCTTAGCCCAGAGATCGGAATTCAAACGCTCAATTGTAGGCGAACAGAGCCTAGCGTTTTCGGTTGTCCCTGAAGCGGATTTTTTCGATGAGGGGGAGGATGCGACCGCCGCCGAGAGACTCGCCAGAAACGGAGTCTATGGCGCGAATCGTGAAGTCGTAGGCAAGGTCGCGGTCGATGTCGAATTCGACTTCATAAGAACTGGATGACGCCGGGTCGCCGGATTGAAGTACTAATGACTTGACGTAATCCCGCAATCTTTGGAATCGGAACTCATCCGAAAAGGACTTGCGGTCGCTGCCGAAGTCGATGTCGATCGGGCCGATTCCACCCTCGGCGGAACGACGCAGGTGAACGACGATGGTCTTGTCCAAAGTTTCGGTCATCGAAGTCTGCCCCTCGACGTTGAGCGGCATGTTGACGTTGAAATCGCCCTCCATTGAAGTGACCTTAAACGTCATGATGAAATACGCCAGCAACTGAAAGACGATGTCGATCATCGCCGTCATGTCGAGCTTAATCTCGTTTCCAGATTTATTGGTGTTGCGAATTCGCATGGGGGCAGGAGCGTTAGGTTTAGAAACGAGTTATTGCAGGATGATGGCGGGCAGGATGATGAAATCTGTGCGGAAGCAATAGCCTGCGATTCGGGTTGGTAACGGTTCGATTTTCAATGGGCTGAAAAAGCTCGTGCGTCATTCGGTTCTTTCTCTCGCGCGCAGCTTGAACTTTTGCAGGCCGACTTCTTGGCATTTGGCGATCAAGTCTTGGACCAGTCCGGTGGCTGTTTCTTTGTGGGCGCGAATGACGACTTCGATTTTTTCCAGCGGCGTGTCCTGCGCGCTGGCGTTGCTGATTTCGCGTTTGAGGAACGGTGCCAACAACTCGATGTTGCTCACAAGCTCATCGAATTGGCTCATTTGAACGCTGGCGTTTTGGTTGAGCGTGAGGACGATGTCGAATTCGGGCGGGCCGTCCGGGGGTTTAACGAGTTCGCTATCGGGCAACTGAATTGCATGGTGCTGATCGGACGAGAAATTCATGATCAGCATGAAGAACGCGATCAGATTGAACGACATGTCGATCATGGGCGTCCAATCCGCTTCGATAGGTTTGCCGAGTTTGTCGCTGCTAATTCGCATGAGTCATTTTTTCACTTAACGGCCCGATGAACGCTACGGCGGAGGCCATCGCCTGCGGCTTGGCGTTAAACGATGTTCGCTTTCCGGCGCTTCCGACTATCTCGCTTTCAACTCTCAACTTTCAACTTTCATCTTTCAACCATTCTTCCTTCCGACGGTTTCGAATCGGCTCATCAAATTTTCACTGGTGATGCCGACTTCCAGGACAAGTCGCTGGACGCGGTTGCGGAGGATGTTGTAGATGGCGATCGCGGGAATCGCGATTAATAGTCCGACCAACGTTGTCAAAAGCGCCGTCGAAACACCTTGGGCGAGCAGAGACGGTTTGGGCGTGCCTCCCGAAGTGGCGATGACCCAGAAGGAGCGAATCATTCCGTCCACCGTGCCGAACAATCCCACCATGGGGCTGATGGTACCGATCAAGGAGATATAGCTGAGCCGGTGATCGAGTTTCATGTTTTCTTCTTCGCCGACTTCCTGCATGGCTTCGATGGCGTGTTCGTAACTGATTTGCAGTTTGCCCAGCCCGGCCGACAGGACGTTGCCCAAAAACGAATCGTCGGCTTTGGCGAGTTCATAGGCTTCTTGGTATTTCTTTTCGTCCAAGAGAGCTTCGAAGTTCGCGATTAATTCGGGCGGGCAGATTTGTTGTTGCCGCGCGGAAAGCACATTCATGATGACCAGTGCGACAAACACGAACGAGAGTAAGAGAAAGACGATCGTATAAAGCCAGCCGAGCGCTTGGAACAGCCATTGCAGCATGGTCAAATTGGGCGCGGGAGCATCATCTTTTCCGGCGACGACACCGCCATTGTTTTGGGCAGCGGCAGGCTGTTCTTGGGCCATGGTCGTCGGGCAAAACGTCGCGCCCCACAGGTTGATCGAGAACAGGATTAACAAAATCCAGCGCGATCGATGGCCTTGATTTCCGGTGCGGGTTGAAACGGTTGGTGCGGTGCCCAATATTGCGGACATAAGCTTCTCATGGAAATGGCGAAAAAGTAAAATTTCGGGCTCAATGCCGAATCGTTTTGCAAAAAGTCAATGTTGGAATTTTAGAGCCTATCCGAGAACCGCGAGGAGTGGGGGTCAGTCGCCGATTTGTCCTTATTTGTGACTATTTCTTGGTCGCCCAGAGGGAGTTGCGATATTGTTGGCTAAGAGTCTGCTTGGCTCGATTCGAGCGGTCGGTTTCGTTGATTTGAGCCCAAAGGCCACCTAAGTAAAACAATGCTTCGGCATGGGGATCGACTTCGTTGGCATACAACTGGTCGGTATGCAAGAACGCCAGAACGGCGTTTTTGGCATCACCCGCTTTGAGATGGCAGAACCCAAGCGAGTTATAGACGTTTGCGAAAACGCGAGTTTTTTCGTCGCTTTCATTTTTGATGATCTCCTCAAGCAGAGCTATGGCTTGGGGGACTTGACCTCGTTCGGCCAAGAGTCGTGCCGTAAGCGACTTGCCGATCAACTTGAGGTCAAGCGACTGGTCGTCGTTCGATTCGGCACTGGCGATGGCGGTCAATTGCGCTTGGGCGTCATCTAAATTCGACTGCTCTAGGGCGGTCCGGGCTAAACCGAAGTGACCCGCCAAGACCCAAGGCGCGACTTTGGATTCCGTGAGCGATTGAAAAGATTTCTCGGCCGCGGCGAATTCGCTCGAGTGGAACGCCATCCAGCCAAACAGGTCCGTCATCTCGTAAAAGTGAAACGTCGTGGGATTGGACAGAAGAAATTGATTTGCGGTTTTGGCTGCGTCGCGGATGGGCATGGTCCCATCGCGCATCGCCTTGCGAGCTTCCGCAAGTGCATTGAGGTACGCAAATTCCGTTTTTTGCAAGTCGGACAGCGACGATGGGTTAACTTTTTGTAACTCGGTCAAGGCATCGTCGAACTGTCCACCTTGCAAGCGATTACGGGCCTTGTTGAACTCACCCGGCTCGCCACCAAACTTCACGCTTTTGACATTGGAGATACTAATTTCTTGCGATTGGCCGCTGATGTCGTATTGGATCGCCTGTGGCGTGGAGCCTTTGATGGCACAGCGAATGTCGCGGCCTTGCATCGGCTCAATGACGTCG
Source organism: Planctomycetota bacterium (assembly GCA_031376585.1). Classification (GTDB taxonomy): domain Bacteria; phylum Planctomycetota; class Planctomycetia; order Pirellulales; family Pirellulaceae; genus JANMEB01. Next base: position 4,628 of record JANMEB010000544.1, read on the forward strand.
AGGCTTTGGCCAAGCACAGTTGCGGACAGCGATATCAACGTCAGCAGGGTCACGAGCCAAGTACGCGAGATCATCGTGTTCTCCGAATTGCGGAATGTTTATTCATAAAGGCCAAAACCAAACCTCGAAGAGAGGGGACTAGTGCTTCGTCAATTTTTGATATTTGGGTTAGCCGTTTTGGCGTTAGCCACGGTTCCGTCACAAAAAACCGGGGCTAGCGCCCCAACGGCTAATTTTCCCAACCCCAATTCTGAATCTGGACTTAGCACTAGGCTCCAATTTTTCCCGAGGACTACGCGAATTGGCGTTAGACCCCGGATATTTTGTTTTCAGTTTAATCCAGTTGCTGGTTGCCCAAGGCTTTTTTGGATTTGTTTGAAAAGTTCATCGAATTTTGGTTTCCATTGCGGGCCGCCCATTTCGGGAAAGAGTTGGAATTGATTTTTTATATCGGTCATTGCGGATTCTATCGCTTCTTTGCGTTCGCTGAGTTCACCATAGCGAAGTCGTGAATAGGCCATGTTATAGACGGATTCGAAAAAAGCGTTCGAGAATTGCTCTTTCCCTTGAGTGGCCTTGGCGATTTGTCGCCAGCCCCAAATCACGTTGGTCGGACGCGTGGCTCCGGGCAGCGTCTCTTTATTCGATCCGCCGACGGCCTGGGCGAAAAAATTGGGGTCGTTATTTACGTCACCTTTCAACTGTAATGTCCTAGCGGCGTCGATTTGGACATTGAGAAGCGAGGGCTTGATTTTCAGTACTTCGACGAAGAGTTTGATGGCGGCATCGAATTGGCCTTGTCCGCGGTGGGCAATTGCTTTTTGCCGTTTTAGTTCCATCAGCAGCGTCTCGGAGTTGGAGTCGCTGGTAAACCCGGTGCTATCCGCGGCGTCGAGCGCCGACAACGCTTGAGCTTGAAACTCTTTTGCGTTTTTCTCCAAGCCGCTGGCGAGCAGTTTGTCGGCGACCGAATTCAATGTTGTGCCGACCCACAACAGAATTTTGGCGTCGGATGATTGCTCCTGGATCGAACGCATGAAGGTCACAAGGCTCTGGGCAAATGCCGCCTTTTCGTCGGCTTGCTCAATCTTGTCGAGTTGAGTGAGTAGTTCGCGGGCCAACTGGTAATAGAGTGTGACGAGCGAGTCCTTCTGTCCAGGATCGTCCCCGGCGGTGGTTTCGCGAAGCGCGACGACGACGTTGTGGGCTTTGTCAATAAAGGCGCTCCGTTGTTCTTCATTGCGCATCCCGCTGACATACACTCGGAGCGCGGTACGGTAGGTTTCGCGGACGAATTTCGCATCGGAAGCCGGGGGAAGCTTTTGTTTGATCACGTCAAGCGGCGCGATCGTCTCGGTCTCCAGTTGAGCGATGGCTTTGTCAAGTTCCCCTCGGTCCAAAAATAACTGCGCCAAGTTCAATGCGCCGAACGCACCATCCACCGTCAAGCTTTCAAGTTTAAGATTTGCAACGCCAGACGTCAAAAGCCGTTCGGCTTCGACGACGAGATTCTTTGTCGCGGTTGCATCGGCGTCTGATTTCTGAGACTGGGCCAGATATTCGTTCCAGACCATGCGGCCCATGTGCGTTTCCAATTTGGCCCTGGCGGGTGAACCGGTTTCCATCGTGTCGAGCAAGCGTCGAGCGTGTGCGAGGTCGGAGTCTTGCAGGGCCATCGTAATTAGGATGTTGGCGGCTTCATCGGTCCCCGGTTCGTCGGGCCATCGTGAAATGATTCGATCGCAAATCGATTCGAGTCGCATCCGCTCAAATGTTCGGTCGGCTTCGGGTGCTTTCAAATACAGTTGCAAAAACGCACGCATCGCCACGCCGGCAGCTTCGCGCGAACCAGCAATGCTAGAACGGCGATCGAGCAAAAACTCGCCAATGACGGCGGCTTCGTAATAGTTTTCCAAAAAGAATTGTGCGATGGCTTGTCGCATGCGCACTGAATTGATGTCCTCCGCGGTGACGTCCTTGTTGACGAATTGCATGGCCAAGTTCAACGAATCGAGCGCTTGCTGAGCGGTGGACTTCAGTTGTTCGCGTTTTTCGGCAAGCTCCTTTTCCAAAGCCGGCTTATCAGCACCGGTTGCGCCGAGTCGATCAGTCAAAGTCTGTGTGTCTATGCGAAGTTGATCGACCGTTTCGAGCAGCGCGATGGCTTGGGATTTGGCTTCGGCCAGATTCGCCGGCTCGGCAACAAGCGCCGGCGAATCGGCGGCTTTGAGATCCCATTCGGAGATGACTTTTCGCGCTGCGTCGCGTAGCGGATTCGTCCCTCGTGCCACGTTACCCGCGCACTTTGCGGCGTCGCGACGAAGTTCATTAATTTCCTTTGTGAACGAATCCTTCTTGGGGCTGTTGCTCAGTTCCTCGGCGTAATTGCGACAAGCTTTGGCGTAGCCCAATTGCACGGCGGCGATTTTTGAGTCGCGTACATCGCGAATACCGAGTACATCCTGCAAGTTGCCGATATTGCCGCAGATTTCGTTGTAAGCTGGCGGTTTGGATTTTTCCCAGCATTCAATTGCCAAGACCGCCGCGTCCAATTTGAAAATTCGCGAAGCGTCTATGTTCTGCAAGATTTCGACGAGCATGCTCAACGCATCGTCGTACTTGCCCATTTTCTTGTAGCAGCGACCGGCCGCGATTCGAGCGAAAGATCCGCGAGTAAAGCCGGAATATTTGGATGCGATTTCGCTGAATTCGGCGGCGGCTTGGCCAAGTAGTTTTTTTCGTTCCGGCTCGGAATCCGAATACGTATCAGCGATTTGTTCCTTGATGGCCGGAGACATAAATCGCGTCTCGACATATTCACGCTGCAACACCTTGCGTCGTTCGACCGACGACGGATCGTCGGTGTCGACTTTGGATTCCTTGAGGATGGCCTTTTGTGATTCCAAACTTTTTTCAAAAACGTCGAGCGCCTGGTTGAAGAACTCTCGGGCTTGGTTTTGTAATTCTTTCTTTTCGTCGATAGTCAGTTTGTCCGATTGGGCTTGAATGTTGGCCAAGTTCCCACGATTAAAAATCGTTTTCGCACGGACCCGCTCGCTTTCGGCAAGCAATTTCGGGTCCGCGTTGCCGAGTGCGAATTCTTTCAAGCACTGATCAGCCTTATCCAAATGCTGCTGGATCAACGTAATGTCGTTCGTTGAGCTGGCGGCCAGCAACAGCGTTTCCGCTTTTTCGAATTGGATACGAGCCTTGAAGTCGTCGGAAACCAATGGGCTATTCGACATCACATCGAGATAGTCAATTGCCACGTCGAAGTATTCATTCTCACGAAGCTGGTCAAGGAATTTTTTCGCGGGCTCATCCGCGACGCCACGAACCGGCGGAAAACTCGCCAAAATGACCAGCCAAAACAACGTCCAGACTCGTGTCATTCGCGAAGCCCTTCTTGTCTGAATGCCGCCTTGAATCGCCCCGGTTCGTAGGCCGCGCAAAGATCAATTATGCTGCCAAGGTTAAGATACGTGATCAGCGAAGCCTTGTCCAACCAGCGCCCCAAAACCAAGTCTTAACCCCGATTTTCAAAGTCCCGCGACAGTCGTTCATTAGAAGACGCAAGTCCATGGCACGAAATTCATCACAACAAAAGCCGTCGACACTACGATTCGATTCTGGACGGGCATCACCTCCACCCATCCGTTTGAAGTTATACCTTTTGTTCGGACTGCTGATTTTTGTCTTGGTCATGATGCGGTTCGCAAACGATCCAAAAAACTGGCGCTGGATGGGGCTTGAACGGCGGCCCGCGGTCGCTCCGGTTTCGAATAACGAACCGCAAGTGGCCAACCCTACGGTCGATGTGCGACTTTCGCGAAACGAAGAGAATGCTAATCGTAGCGACGAGGACTATTCCAGCAGCGACGCAGGACTGAAATTGGCCGAGCTGAAACCGGAACTTGCGAAACTACAGATCGATTTTTGGACGCGACTCGTTCGGCGACTGGACGCTCCTTCGCGGCAAAGACTTTACGAAATGATTCGCAACACGTCGCCGAGCGTACCCAACGGCAGCTTGTCTGCCCGGCAGAACTTGGTCGCGAGAATTCAACAATTCAGCGACCAATACGCGACGGAATTGTTGGCTCAATCCGCTGAGATTGAATCCACTAATTTGACGCGCAAGCAACTTTGGAATGAATTGCTAATTCAATGGCAAAAATCATGGACGAATGAAACCAAACCGATCCTCTTGCGACTCGCGAGCAAAGACGACGACTCAGCCGAGCCAGAAAATGCCATCGCCGAACTGCGCAACTCGTTGAACGATGTCGCCAAATCGTTAGTCGTGGACGATTCGCCGATCGGTCGACCCATGGAGGTCCCTTTCTGGAACGAGCTAGTTGCGCGCATTCGGGTCGGCGAATTGGCGGATGCGGGACCGGCCCACGTCTCACATTTGGAAATGCGGGAGCAGCCGCAAACGCTCCGCGGGAAGGCCGTCGCGTTAAGCGGGCGAATTCGCGCCGCGCGTCTGCAAAAATCGAACAACAAAGTCAACGGTGTGAAGCAATACTACGAGCTGTGGATTCAGCCAGATGACGGATCGTCGATTCCCGTCTGCGCGTTTGCTTTGGAGATGCCAGCAGACTTTCCGCCCGTCACCGAGCAGCTTTCAATGATGGACGTTTCCGTACGGCTGGTCGGTTACTTTTTCAAAAGCCGAAGTTATTTGACCGAAGCCAACAAGACTCAGTTTTGTCCGGTGATACTTACCGATTGCCCGTCGGTTACGATCATCGCCGCGAAGGATGCAACCCCTTGGACACCATCGGTCGGCACGCTCGCGTCGATTTTGGCGTTGGCATCGCTGACGGCCGCGTGGATTGCGGTGCGTGTTTATCGATCAACTCAACTGACCCAACGTCGGCCGTCGCCGTTGATTCCAACGACGCTCCGACATCTAACTAACGACCCAGACGTGAAATCCATTCGCGAACGATTGGCTCATTGGGGCGACGATCTAGATTCAGTTTCTTCGACCGAAGGCCCGTCGCCACCGACGGAGTAGAAATCTCATTGTTGAACGGCAAATGCAATGCAACTTAGCGATCACGCGCCAGGAAAGACTTGGTTGGCACTTTGTGTCGGCTTGAGTTCTGTTTTTTTATTGCAAGGCGCACAAGTTCAAAAAGGGCCGACCGCGCGCGATCTCTTGGTCGACGTGACGAATGCTGACTTGGAGAAGTTGGGCGCGGACCGAGTTTTGGATACGAATCATCCGGCCGTGGTGCGCGTGATGCGGCGGCTAGCGCAGATCGATCACGGCTTACTAGCGCGCCTGGCCGAAAAAGTTGCATTGCCGAACGAGAGCGAATCGCCGAGCGGGCGACTTTTTGCCGTGTCTGGAATTGCGAAAGTGCTTCGCACCATTGAGATTCCCCTAGATCCATCGCGCCCGAACAGCGACTTGACGTTTTATCTTGTGCAAGTCGCTCATGAATCGGGCGGCACAAGTTGGATCGCTAGTTGCGAAATCCCAAAAGCTTGGCATGTTGCCCTGCCTCGCGACAATCCTCGCTGTTCGTGCGATGCATACTTTCTCAAATGGGTAAACGAAAACGGTACAAGTGTTTCGCTGCTGGCGACTCGCCGGATGGCTTGGCATCCTGATCGTGCTACAGGAAGCGTCTCGGCAGGTTGGGCGCGATTGGGGCAGGCGAGAGTCGATGTTGGTTTACTGGATTGGGTGGCGAGTCGCGCGGGCCAGAACTTGGAACGGGACGAAATGATGTGCTTATGGCAGATGATTAGCAAAGCCGATCGTGTGTTGAATGACGCGGAGAAGTTGCCGCCGCTGGATATCGTCAAGCTTTTGCAAGACGCGTCCGGACAGGAAGGTGCCTGCTTTCGGCTTGTGGGAACCGTGCATCGAATCACGCCGGTTGACGTGCGAAAAAGTCCTTATGCACACTCGCTGGGGATTGATCGCTATTATCAATTAGACATGTTCGTGTCGCTTGGCAATCGGCGGATCAATTTGGTCAACAAAAACAAATCCAATCCAACGAACTTTGATCATGATTTTCCGGCAACCGTTGTCGTTGCCAGTTTGCCGCCTGGGTTGAATCTGGGCGTCGACAGCGGCACTCAAGTAAGCTTGCCGGTGATTTTCTTTCGGCTGTGGAGCTACCCTTCCGTGCTGAGTCGCCGGGCCGACCCAAATGGTCGGCAAGTCGCACCGTTATTTGTGGGCGGGCAAGTTCAATTGATCGGCACGGACAGTCGCCAGTTTTCAAACAGCATTGAAGCGCTAGTATTAGTCGGGCTAATGATTTTTTCGGTATTTGCGGGGTGGCTTTGGTGGATGTCTCGCAAAGAGCGCCGCCGCCGCAAGCTTCCCGACATGATCGAACTTGACGCAAGCGGTACTTAAATTCTTCGCACGCCTAGCCCACTAGTCGAACTGACGAAAACTGAGGAAATTATATCTCGTGCGGCCGCCAATGAGACGTTTTGTTTAACCCGGAGCCAACGGCGACGGCGCGAATTATCATCGTTGCCTTCGAGCGCACCGTCGCCGTTGGCTCCGGGTTAAAC
>JANMEB010000556.1:0-1604 GCA_031376585.1 Planctomycetota bacterium
GCGATCTTTAACGCTCCAACCTGGTATTGCAAGCATCGACTGGACAGTAATTGGCCGGCCAACGGACTCGGACAAAAAGTTCTGCAACAATCTTGTCTGCATTTCAAGCTTTTGCAACGGGATTGAATACACTCGGTCAGGAAGTCGAATTTGATTTCTCGTGTAATCGACGATTGCCTCCGCCTCCGAACTCCGCTCATCCAATCGACCAAGGGTTTTTGTTTCCACAGCATAGACGCCGCTCTTGCTAATTACGACGTGATCGATGTTGCCTCGTTCGAGCGGGACATCGTGAAAGACTCGGCAGCCGTCTATCATCAAAAGGTTTAATTCCTCCGCGACGGCAACTTCACCATCCAATCCATGCCGCTTGTACCACAAGTCCTTTGCCGTCTTCCAGACCTTTTGGAAGATTAAAACCTGGCCAGCCACCACAACACAAATCAATAGTGCTGGTAGAATCCAACGTGATTTTTCACCGAGTGGGTTTATCAATACTACAATGGTCGCGATAAACGGAAGAATTGATGCTAGACAGAAAAGCACCAATAACTCTTCGCGAAGTCGTTCAATTTCGGTTTGCAACGAGTAACCTGGAGGTCGCAACAAGTCACGCGGAAGTGGAGAGCGTCGAAAGCTGAGTTTTCGACGGACCAAATACAATGCAGCAAGGACCGGAGTAATACCGATCAAAAGCAGGACGCTTGGAAGTACCGAATTGATCGCGAGTGGAATTAGGTCGACCTCGAAAATTTTCATTGAACTAAAGTCCTGCGCAAAAGTTTCCGGAAGGATCTGGACAGTACTAAAAATCTAGAATACCGCCCCGTTTGACGTGCGTGAATCTTCCGAGGCGGTGCTGAGAGCGTCTCACGGACGAAGACTTGGTGCCAAGTTCCATGGGGGTGGAAGGAGGGATGCGGCTTGATACCCGCATCGAAGCAATTCGTGCGAACGCAACAGCTTGACAAGGGTATCAGACGACACGTGGCGAAGCGATTGGCCGGGAAAGCCGAATCGGTGGCCGTGGTTTAAAGCCAGAGGTTGGTTGCGTGTTGATCAATGCTTGCCAGTCTCCGTAATGGTCGTTGAGAATTGGTGAGGTTGCTGAATTGGGACAAGCGAGAAATGAGTCTTGTGTTGTCGCGTAGATTAGTCGACGATCCTTGTTGCGAGCGAGTGATTGAGCAAGCCACAACATGTGGTTGGCTCGTTCGGCTCCTTTCGTGAGGAACACGACTCGAAAACTTGGACGGGAGCTATTTCGCCCAGAGTTGTTCCAGCACCGAATGACCCAGTCTTGATACGATTCGTAACCGAGAATTTTGGTGCGGATGCTCTGCTCGCGCCGCGAATCGAGCGGCTCGGTCGAATTGTCGATTTCGAAAAGTATGTTGAAGACTCGCCCGCTTTGTTCCAGCTGAAAATGGCAATCGGGTTGCTGCCGGTACTCCCCTACTGCGAGCGTGAGTCGTCCGTCTCCAAGGAACTGTAAAACGCGAACATGACTTTGATGGCACGCTGTGAGCGTATGCACGATTACGTCGGCCGTCGTCATCGCGTGCTGGAATCGCGATGGAGAAATTTCCGTAAACAAGGATTTC
>JANMEB010000574.1:0-8422 GCA_031376585.1 Planctomycetota bacterium
AAATGCCGCCAGCCACAGCCGCAGGTTGAGCGATGCGGAACGGAACGCTGCACGCATGACCGAGCATCGAATTGCGAAACAGGCGTGGCGAACCATTTGCGGAACGTAAGTTTGCGAACTCATGGACCCCTCAGGGTTGTACGGATCGTGCCGAAATTTCCAAATTCTCCCGAATACATCAAAGTATCGTGCGTTCCAGTCGTTTCGTTGAGGTCCGGCAGAATGATCCAAACGACGCGAATAATCGTTACAGATTTGGTGAATACCAACCGAAATGAGCCGCTAGCAGCAACCTAAATGGCGGTATAAACCAATCGGCAGAGAAAGTAGCAAGCACATTCCACGTGCCGTTCGTTTTTGGACACGGCACATCGAATGTGCCTGCTAATTCGGCGGAGGTCACGCTTTGATGCGGCGGATATAAACGTACCACTCGATCCCCAGAACAATGAGCGTCAGAGTGACAAGCCACGGCCACAATTCGCGTTGTACGTCGCGGTCGACGGCCTTGCCGGCGATCGATTGATAGCTCACGTCGATCGAATCACGCGGACGAATGTTGGACTCCTCGGAGCTGGCGAGGTTTACTACAAACGCTGGTTGCCGAATGGAACCGTCCACTTTTCGATAAACTCCAAGTTGATCCGTGTCTTCAAAAGAAATTTGCCCCGAGTTTCCGATCGGAGTAGATACGCGGCTGCCGTCCGGTCGCTCGATCACGAGTTCACTCGCCGCAACCGACGATGTCGCCAACGCGATCGGTTGCCCCGGCGGAATGGGGTCGTTCGATCGCTGCGGACCATGCCGCACTTGATAGGTCAACAAGTTGTAAAAAAATGTCGGAAAGCTCGGGCGAGTAGGCCAGTTCGTAACCATTTCAGTCGTTCCGTCTGCGGCGAGCTTTTGCAGCGGGAAACCGATCACCAGGTCTTCGAACTCACCGCGCGGACCAATTGCAATCATCGCTCCAAATGTCGATTCGATGAGCGAAACGGTACCAACGGGACCAGTAATCTCACGCGCTTCCAAAAACAAAACGTCGGCCAAAGCCAAATTGGAAACGAGCGGATGATAACGCGACGAAAAAACTATCGGGGCCGGAAACTGCAGTTCGCTCGCCGACCAGTCATTCGCGGGCGGAACAGAATCAAAGAATATCGTATTGCAATTCGGCAAGTCTTTCGGCGCGCACTGATCGTACAAAATAACGTCGAATTGTCTTGCGGCGACCCGTTGTTGATACTCAGTCGAATCGAGCCAACTCGGTTCATGGAACTCAACCTCCGCAGCCTCAAGTACTTTGGCAGTGGTCAACACTTTGCTCAGGATGCTTGGCAAAGCCGACACGACAACCATTTTCACTTTGTCGACTGGTGCCAGCAGAGCGTGCGCTTCGTTATCTACCATTAAGTCATCGTTGGGGCTGATGGACACGCGGACAATTGCGGGTAACTTTGCAGTATCAATAAAAGGTGCTAGGTCCAGGATGATTGACGTCGACTCTTCTGTCGCCAGCGATACGCCTTGTTTCGCGTCGCACAATTGGCCGTTAATTTCGACCGAGACGTCGATTGACTCAGTGCTGGGCGAAAAGTTTTCCAAGCGGACGAACAATTGGATCGGGCCGTTCAGCTCCGGCAAGGTTGATAGTTGACAAGCGACAATTCCAACGTTGCGAAAAACCGTTGCGTCGCCCATGGGGCGAAAATCGAGTTTAAGCTTTCCCAAAAGCACATCCGGTAGTCTTGCAAAGCCGCCATCGCTCAAAACAAAAGCCGTCGCATCTAGCGACTCGGCGACTTGAATGTCAATTTTGCTTTCGCGGTCGCTCGTTTGTCCCACATTCGACAATCCCGTGGCCAGCTTTAACGCTTCGGTCAGATCCGAGTAGCGATCCGATTGTTGAATCGATCGCACGACGCTTTTCAAGCGGGATTTGTTGGCCGTGTAGGATTGCTCGACCGCCGCAATATCCGAAAAGCTGATGACCATCGCGACGTCGCGCGGTTTCATGTTGTCGACGATTCGCTCGGCTTCTTGTTTGGCCCGATCCAGACGCGAAGGTTTTACGTCGGTTGCCGCCATGCTTGCCGAGTTGTCGATCAAGAGCACAAAGCGGTCGCCACCCAAGTCCGTTCCGCGACAACCTGGCCTCAGCGCCGCCAGAATAATCAATCCGACCGCCAAGAGCTGCAAGTACAGTAAAACCTGGTGTCGGAACCGCTGCCACAACGAGTTTGCATTAAAATCTTCGATGGTTCGTGTCCACAACAGCGTGCTGGGAACGAGGACCGGCGGCCTGCGGATCTTCAAAAAGTAGAACAGCACAATGGCTAGTGGCGGAATTGCCAAAGCGAGCCACGCACCCCAGCCCAATGATGGCAGCCAACTCATCGCACTAATCCCCGCTGCCGCAAGTATCCGCCGATCAACTGCTCCAGCGGCCGATCGGTGGTCGTCATGAAATACGTAATGCTGCGCTTCCCAAAATATTCGCTGGCGTGCCGCAGAAATCGGGCCAGCGTTTGCTTGTAGCGGTCGATGAGCCACGGCGAAACCGAAACATCCATCGTCGAGTTGTCCTCGCAATCGACCAATCGAATATCGCCGGTGACGTCGGGATCGATTTCCGCCCGTGCCAGAACTTGAATCACATAAATATCAAAATTCCGCGTTACCAAATACTTGACTGCGGATTCATATCCCGCGCGGTCCATCAAATCGCTGATCAGAACGACGACCCCCTTGTTCGTATTTCGCGAGACAAATTGTCGCAAGCTCGTTTCCAGCGAAATTGCCGGTCCGGGTTGCCAAGACTGCAACTGTTGTAGCAGCCGCCAAAGCGAACTGCGGCCGCGCAAAATGGGTGCCGGCTGTGCGATCTCAGTACAAATCGGTTCGATTTTCACGCGGTCAGACCGGATCAAACCGATATATCCCAAGGCCGCCGCCAGCTGCCGCGCGTAAAAGTACTTCGTCGGCTCGCCGAATTGCATTGACGGGCTGCTGTCGACAAGACAATAGAAATGCAGGTCTTCCTCCTCCTGGAACAGCTTGAGGAACAAGCGATCCAGCCGCGCGAACGAGTTCCAATCTATAAATCGCGGGTCGTCTCCCGGAACGTAATTGCGAAAGTCCGCCAGCTCGACACTCTGGCCTTTGCGTTTGCTGCGCCGCTCGCCGCGTACTTGTCCCCGGAAAATCTTTCGGCTGACCAATTCCATTCGCTCGAGCTGTCCGATCAACTCAGGGCTCAGCAATCGTTCGGAATCTAAAAAAGTGGTCATGAGCTTCGGTCGTGAATTTGCAAACTGAAAACTGAAGATCGAATAACGAACACTGAAAACGAATCAGGGGGCTGATCCGCCGCGGCGGACTCGCCAAATCGACCAATTTACTTTCTCTCCGCCGCCGCAAAGTCACTTGCTGCCTGTGGAACGTGATCCAAAATGTTCAGCAAGACGTCGTCCGTGGAAATGCCTTCGGCCTGCGCTTCAAAATTCAAAATGACGCGGTGCCGCAATGATGGCAGCATGACGCGCCGCACATCCTCGAAGCTTACGTTGAACTGTCCAGAAATTAGAGCTCGGACTTTGGCCGCCATGACGATCGTTTGAGCTCCGCGCGGGCTGCTTCCCCAACGGAAGAATTTCTGAGCCATTTCGCTCGCATGAATTTCGCCAGCATGGGTCGCCAAGATCAAGCGAACGACATAATCCTGAACGTGCGGCGCTATAATGGCTTGACGAACAAATTTCTGCCAGCGCAAGATTTCCGCGCCATCCATAATTTGCTGAACGTCGTCGACCGCCGTGCTGGTGGTTCGATTCAAAATCGTGGTCAGTTCATCGCGGTTGGAATAACCCACGTTGAGCTTGAACAGAAATCGATCCAACTGGGCTTCGGGAAGTGGATAGGTGCCTTCTTGCTCGATTGGGTTTTGCGTTGCCAATACAAAAAACGGCTGAGTCATCGCATACGAGACACCGCCGACCGTCACGGTTCCCTCTTGCATCGTCTCGAGCAAAGCCGACTGCGTTTTCGGCGTTGCCCGGTTGATTTCATCCGCCAAGCATAACTGCGTAAAGATCGGACCGCGTTGGAATTTAAATTCGCGTCCGCCGCCCGGCGAATCGACAATCATGTTCGTGCCTAAAATATCCGCAGGCATCAAGTCCGGCGTAAACTGCACGCGATTAAAACCTAAATGGAGAACGCGGGCCAACGTACGTACGAGAAGCGTTTTGCCAAGTCCCGGCGCTCCTTCGAGCAGGCAATGCCCGCCGATCATCAGCGCCGAAAGCACGCCGTGCACGATCTCGTCGTGGCCAACGATTACTTTCGCGACTTCCTGCCGAATGGCGTCGTAACGATCGCGAAACGTAGCAGCTTGAGTTGCAAAGTCGCTGGTGTCGTTCATTTCAATACCAAGCCAAAAGTTTGTGGAATAGTTAAAGCAAAATTCTAGGGCGAGTCATCCGGCTTCGCTGGTCGATGTTGCTGAGTTTTCCGCTTGGCGTCCAGCAATTTGGAGGTGAACGTTTTGTCGTCGGACTCGATCGACTCGACCGTGCGTGGAACGCGGGGCTCGCGAATGGTCGGCGCATGTTGTTGCAAAACGGAATCAAGTTGTTCTGCGCCCGAGACTTTTGAACGTTCCAGCGCGGTCAGTTGCGAAGTATTGCCAGATGACTCGGTTGGCGATTCTGGCGAGAATTGTTTGCGAACTTCCGCCTTGCGTGCTTGCAAACGCGAGATGCTCTTTTGGGCTATAGCTCCCGCAGCCGTCCGACCGCTAAATCGAGCGGCAACTTGCGATGCGACGACACCAACCCAAGCCCATGACAAAACGATCCGACGAACTGCTACATCGGTTGCGAACAGTAATCCAAAACAAAGTAGCAAGAGCGGCCAAAGGTCCGAAATTACGAAGGTCGTTTGCAGCGAGCGGCGAAACGGATCGAACTGCAATAAATCCTGAAGCGACGCCGGCCCGAACTCGCTCCCGACCAATTGCCCAGGCTGGCCACCGGCTGGTTCCAACTCTGACAGTTCGCTTAGCAGCGCGACATTCGTTTCGCGATCGAAATACTCAGCAGCCGTCGGAATCGTGATTCCAGCCAATACCGGCGAATAACCTTTGCCGGGAAATATGGAGAACAGATAATTACCTGCTCGCTCCGACGGAAAGTCGGCGGCATATCTCCCCGGAGCGATTTGCTGGAACCGGATATCAAAACCATTGTTGTCCGGATCAACACCGCGAGCTTTCAAATCGAGAAAGTCCAGCGACTCGCCTTCAGAATTCATCGCGGTAACCACGGCGCGAGTGCGTCCTTGGTCGACTTCGGTGCTAACCAAAAAATCACCGGAGTTGCCGACCGGCCGCATCAGATACTGAATTAATTGCGTGTAGAGTTTATCGAAGTAAGCAGTTTCAACCCAAGCACTTGCCCATTTTTTTCCGGCGTCGGTCGTAACTACGGCGGTGCGCCCCGCACCGTATTGCCACACCGCCGCGACGGTTCCGTGGTCGCGTTCGGCTTCGGAAACGGCGGCTTCGATCAACGTCTCGACTAGCGGATGTTTTTTCTTGGTAGTAAGTACATATCCAGTGATCGGAGCTAGATCGACCGAATCGATTCCGGCCAAGACTGGGTGAATTGAGCTGGTTGAGGGAATCTCCACACTGATACCGTTTGGGTTTTCCCGAATCAGCGGCTTGGCGACGCGGCGTGTTTCGCGCTGAATGATTTTAGGAAGCGCGGCACCGTCAGCGTCTGGGACGTTGTAAAACTTGCCACCGGTCTTAGCGGCAATATCTTGCATCGTCATGGGCATCGTGTGAGCACCGATGGCTACGGTTGAAATTGGAATCTTGTTGTCGACGAAGTCCTGGACGATTTTTGCGCCTGGAGGTGTTGGGTCGCCGTCGCTAATGATTACCATGTGCCGAACCGACGGAGCGATTTTGCCGCTGGTCAATCCAGCGAGCGCCATTTTCATTGACGGTTCGAAATCGGGCATATCACCTGGCTGTAATTTGCGGACTTGAGTCAGCATAAACTGTCGATTTGGACCGACGCGATCCACGCCGTTCGGGATTCGCCACAACCAGGCACAACCCTGAGGCTGCCAATCGACGACACCACAATAATCGGAACCGCCAAGCATTTTGATCGTTTCCAGCACGACCAACTGTTGCCAGAAATTGGCGCGGGCAATTTCCGATGCGTGCATCACCAGCACGATAGCGCCGGTCGCGCGGACTTTGTCGTTATCGATTTGCAAGTCGACCGGCAGTGCCTTTTCCAATTCGGTTCCGGTCCAGCCACCGACGCCGAACGAACGGTCACCACCCAACATCAACAGACCGCAGCCAAGTTCTTCCGTGTTGCGTACTAATTGTTTGATTTGTTCATCGGTGAATTCATCGATACTACCTGAAAGCGAGTCGTTCGTGCGCGAGACATTCGCCAAGACGATGCAGTCGTAAGTCACCAATTCTGCCAAAGTCGAAAAGAGTTTGTCGGTCGTTGTGATATCGACTTCGATTTCGTTTTTGCGTAGCCGATCGATGAGTGTGCCAAAGGCCCCGGCATCGTCGCGATCTTCGATGAAGAGCGCCGAGGCCTTGCCGCGGATGTGAGTAAACGCGGTGGATTCGTTGTTTTTTGGATTCAGATCATTTCCATTGGGCGTAAATACCGCACGCAGGGAATGAAGGCCGGGCTGAACCAATTTCTGTCGAAATGAAAAAATGTTTTTGCCGGGCCGCAATGTGACTTCTTGTTCCTGGTCAGACGTGGAGTTGATATCGAGTATGCCAACTCTTTGAATCAACCGTAACTTTCCGGTCGTGGTGTCGTTGGGATCCACAGGACTTGTTCCGGTTTCATAATTCAAAACGACGCGCGCGTCAAATTCTTGTTGCAGACGGACATCGGATGGCAAATCGACTTGCAGAACGGAGACTTCAGTACGCGCCAGCAATTGCACCGGAATAACGTCGATACCAATCCCTTCGCGCCCCATCGTCCGCGCCAATCGGCGCGCGTTGCCAAGATTTTCATTTCCGTCCGAGATGATCACGACGCGCCGCGCGGTACCTTCCAAGAATGATGCTTTCGCGATCTTGAGAGCAGCTTCCAAATTCGTCGCGTCGAATCGAAGCGAGTTCGCCGATTCAAGCCGCCCGATGAGCGGTAAATCGCCATCGTAAGGCGCCACTTCAATCCGAGCGTCTTGGCCAAACACGACGACTCCAGCCAAGTCGCCGTGTTCCGGACGGCGATGCCGAGAGACCGCACTGGCGGCGTAATCCAGCATAAAGCGGCGCGACTCAAGCGGTATGCTTTCTGATTGATCCAACAGAAAGAAGACCGTCATGCGATCGGTCTCCTGCTTCGATTGAAGTCGCGCGAGGGACAGAACCAGCAATAAGACGACCGAGGTCCGCAAAGCGAGAGCCAGCCATCGCCGCCACCGGCCCAATCGCCGCAAAGGATCAAAACCAAACCACCAAATGACTGGCAGCACGAGCAATAGCCAAAGCCACTGCGGATACTCAAACCCCCATGTCAAATTGGATTGAGCGATCATTGGGTAAGACGTTGCAGCGTGCCTTGGGAGTGAGTGCAAATTTCGCGACGATCCAACAATGCATTTTCAGCCATCCCGCTGCGTTTGAAAAGCAATGCAGAGGCAAAATACTTGAGACTTGCGTATTCCGATCAGCAGACTTATCTTAGAGATGATTCAAATGAGGTTTGGGTTGCGGGCGTTTAGCTCAGTTGGTTAGAGCGCCATGCTCACACCGTGGAGGCCACTGGTTCGAGTCCAGTAACGCCCATTCGATGGTTGCGGTCCTATTAATTTTGTTTGGATTAGCGTGAAAAAAGACCTGATTGTGGATTTTTCAGAATTCGATCAAACGAAGGTCCTCTACGATCGCGCTGCCATCGAACGGGTCAATCCGCACCGCTACGAACTTTCGTTGCTCGACGGGATTCTATTTGAAGATCATGCCACGCGGCGCTACGTTGGTTTTTGCGACGCCAAGCCCACGGATTTTTGGACGCGCGGGCATTTTCCGGGCCGACCGCTCATGCCCGGTGTGCTCATCTGCGAGGTCGCGGCGCAGCTCTTGGCGTTCGTCGCGATCCGAAGCGGGTTTCTTCAATCGAAAACAATCGGCTTGGGAGGACTCGACGAAGTCCGTTTTCGTCAGCCGGTATTGCCCGGTGATCGGTTGATCATGATGATCGAACAAGTGCGCGCTCGCGCTAATATCTTGATCGAAGTCCGATTCCAGGGATACGTTGGAAATGAAATCGTGACCGACGGATTGCTCAAAGGCGTCGTCCTCCCCGACCACGCCGTTCCCCACGCATGACCGTCGCTTTCATCCGGTTTATTTAAG
>JANMEB010000618.1:0-10742 GCA_031376585.1 Planctomycetota bacterium
CAGATGATGACTCAGATGATGACTCAGATGATGACTCAGATGATGACTCAGATGATGACTCAGATGATGACTCAGATGATGACTCAGATGATGACTCAGATGATGACTCAGATGATGATGATCAGGGCGACGAGTCAAACAAAGAGGAAGACGGCGAAAGGGTTTTGACCAAGTCTAGAATCTACATTTAAGCAAATGTTCTTTGGCGTGCGGTCGGCCTTCGTTGGCCATTCATGTGTTCCCACAAGACAAGCTCGTAGGGGACATGGGAATTTGTCGCTAGACTGGAAACCAATTAATTCTTGCGTGTGATTCCTCAAAACGTAATGCACTTTGGTAGGCCCGTGGGCTGCGCAGGTTTGCCGCGAGCAACTCGTGGGTCAGTACTTATGACCGCGCCGGAATTGGAATCGGCCCGGCGGTTGGTCAATCGGCATAGTCCGTTTGGCGCATCACGATG
Organism: Planctomycetota bacterium; assembly: GCA_031376585.1. GTDB lineage: Bacteria > Planctomycetota > Planctomycetia > Pirellulales > Pirellulaceae > JANMEB01. The sequence goes on from JANMEB010000618.1 coordinate 461, forward strand.
GTTAGCGTCGGCAGTGCGAAAGCTTGGCATGGAATCCGCCCTCCAGCATGATTTCCAAGCGAAAGCCCCGACCATGACTAAAGACCGCTTTGACTCATCAATTGCGTGGCGTTACCTATTCGGGCGCGATGATGCTGAATTCGCAGGGACCATCTCTTTTTCAATGTAATCGAAGCAGTATTTTGCCTTGCCCTCGTCGTCCCACCAGGCTTGTGCCTTCTTGATCGCCGCGAGCCGATCACTGGCCAAACCGTCGTTTCTATGCTCGAAGTCCTTTCCGACTTGCTTCTGAAACTTTTCGCACGCCGTGTCTGCACTCGAGTACTCTAGGGAATTGTCTTGGATCCTGTGGCTGCCGACGTAACCAGTTCGGTCGAGGGCAAGCCCGAGGATTGGGATCGCGTAAGGATTGGTGCCCGCCTCTCTGCTGCTAACAGCATGCGCCCAAACATCCCCGGCCGCCGGTCCCCTTGCGTCGCGCAACTCCGCCAGGGAGATCGCGTGCAGCAGCTCCCACTCGCGCCGTCCGCCGTGCGCGCACAAATAAAAAGCAATTTGCGGATCGTGGATCAGCCCACCCCGCCCGAGCCACAACTTCCACTCGTCATAGAAGATGTCTACCGCAGACGTGTCGCCGAGTTCAGCCAGTTCATTCGCTGCGTAAGCGCCAACATGGTTGTGGCGGTGCTCCTTCACCATCTCCCGCAGCACATTCAAGGCGAACTCCCGGTCGTCCGTCTCCTGTCCCTCCGCTAGCCGGGCCAGAGTCGTCGCCATCCAAACTGTCTCGGGGTACGACCGGCCATGCACAAGCTGGGCCCGGACTCCAGCCACGACCGATTTCTCTTTCACATCTGCCCACCACGCCGTCACTCGCTCGGCGACCTCCTCACGTTCGGCATCTGGGAGTTGGTGCAGGTATGTACCTTGGATGGTGTCGTGGTGAAACCGGGCCTTGGCGTGGTACTCGATGAGGGCCAGGGCGACGTCACAGACGCGCGGCTGTGATGTCATCCGCTTTAAATCAAAAGCCTCTGACAAGTCGTCACACCGCACTGGGGAGCGGTCGGCGAGCAGCGGGACTAGCCGGGAGATGACTTTCCGGTCCGCAACGACGAGTTGTGCGACCGAATCCGTTACCTCCTTTTCCACAAACGCCTGGAGAGATCGGTCCCAATTCCCAGCATTCTTCACAAGCTGGAACGGCACGCGGGAGTCAGCAAGCCGCTTTTCAAGCGGGTCGTCGGACGTCGCTGGCGGAATCTTAGCCGAAGCAATGAGGTCAATCAAAAAGGGCCGGGCGATCCGCGCGTAGTTGCTTGCTGAGTACTTCTCCACCACGGGCTTGAGGCGGTCGGCGATACTTTGTCGGTCCTCGCCGGCGCGCAGCTCGGTGAGCGCAGCTTCGTAGGCCTTGGAAAGTTCGTCTGGACGCGGTGGGATTTCCGCATGGGCTGTGTCGATAGACAAGGCGAGAGCAACAAACGCGATAAAGTGAGTCATCGTAGGTCCTTTCCGAATTCATGCCCAACCGTCATGCTAACCGCGCTGACGCAACGGGTTTATTACTATATTACCTTGAACGAGGCGACGAGGCGCGCAGTTATTGGGGCGGTGGGGGAATGCATCATTCGGTGCGGCGCGATAGGCTGAATTGGCGCGGGTCAAGATGAGGAGCATGCTCTGTCATCAACTCGGCAATCAGCTTGCCGGTTCCGGTCGCCGTCGACATTCCCAACATGTTGTGCCCAGCGGCAACCCAAACATTCGCAGCGATCGGAGCGCGATCGATGAATGGCAAACTGTCCCAGGTCATCGGCCGCCAGCCGTACCATTTTTCTAAAACGGGTTCGCAGTACGGTTCGCGCAAATAAAGGCTTGCGGAATTCGTAAGAACCTTGAGCCGTCGCTCATTAATCGAACTGTCGTATCCCGCGAATTCCATCGTCGAGCCAATACGGTAACACGACGGTAGCGGCGTGATGGCGACGCGGTGCTGTTCAAAAATCAGCGGATACTTTGGACAGATGCTGGGTCGCGGCATCGTGATCGAATAGCCTTTGCCGGGCTGTATCGGAATGCGACAGCCCAGCAATTGATGCCAATGGGGTGTCCATGCTCCGGTCGCCGCAACGAATTGCCTCCCGGGAATTTCGCCTTGAGCGGTTTTGGCAGCACGGGCTTGGCCGTGCTCGATAACTAGCTCTTCACAAGCACAGTTCTCGATGATTCGAACGCCGCGCGACAAGAGAATTCGTTTCATTTCAGCCATCAATCGATCCGGCCGCAAGTGACTGTCACAGCGATAATACCAAGCCCCTCCCAATCCTGGCTTAAGCGCCGGTTCCATTGTCACGAGCGCTTTCGATTCAATCGGTTCCGCCGCTATACCGAATTGATCACTTATGAGCTGGTTCGTCGCCGCGAATTCGCGAAACTCATGCTCGTCGTGATAGACAAACAGCAATCCCACTTGTTGCCACTGGCAATCAAGCCCTTGGCCGTTGATCAGATCAGCGTAAAGTTCTTTGGACGACTGTAACAACCGATGCAAACTTCCAGCGGCCGCCAGCATGTCACGCTGATTGCAACGCCGGGCGAAATTCCAAAGCCACCGCCAGAGCGCCGGAGAAAACCGAGGCTTGATATAAAACGGCGATTCGCTGTTCAGCATCGAGCGCAACGCTTTTTGAATCCCCCCCGGCGTCGTCAGCGGCAAGACATGGCTTGGCGAGATAAACCCACAGTTTCCGTGCGAACAAGCGCCGCCAAAGCTGCCACGATCGAGTACGGTGACCGAGCGGCCCGCTTGAGTTAGATACCATGCGCACATCGCGCCAATGACACCTCCGCCAATCACGACAATTTGCTCTGAGTCACGATTCATCCGCGAATTCCAAAACGAAATGGGTCGTCGGCTTGTAACAAGAGTCGACTGTGCGCGGATATGAATGCCCGACCGGTAATGAAAGGTATGATTGCGCCATCCGCGCGGCGCTCGTAATGTGCTTCGAAGCAACTTCCCAAAATACCCGCTTGCCGCCAAGTTTGGCCCGGTTGCAACAAACCATCGTCCGCCAAACAAGCCAGTTTTGCGCTCGTCCCTGTTCCGCACGGCGATCGATCATACTCGCCGCCTGGACACAATACAAAATTCTGACTGTCCGCGTTCGCGGCCGCGCCGCTGCCATACAACTCGACGTGATCAATCCGTTCGGCGCTTGCACCGGTAATGCCGGATTTGGCCAAAGCGACCTCAATCATTTTTGTAACGCGAGTCAAGCATTCAACATTGTCTAGCGAAATTCGCTCTGGCGTTTCTTTCACCAGGAAAAACCAGTTTCCGCCCCATGCGACATCGCCCACCACCGTACCGTAATGGTCCACTTCAACAATGATTTGCTTGCGGAATCGATACGCCGGCACATTCTCCACCGTCACCCGCGCTGGGTCGTGCAGCGTTGCGGTGACAACGCCGACAGGAGTCGCGACGCGATAACGGCCGAGGCCGATGCGCCCTAAATAATGGAGAGTCACCATCAAGCCGATCGTCCCGTGTCCGCACATTCCAAGGTAGCCGGTGTTATTAAAAAAGACGATCGCCGCTGCGTAACTTGAGTCCGGAGGCTCGCACAACAAGCCACCCACCAGTACATCCGATCCGCGCGGTTCCGTGATTACGGCCGAGCGAAATTCATCGAACTGAGTACGAAAAATCTCGCGCCGCTGCAACATGTCGCCCGAACCCAAATTCGGTCCGCCGGCAACGACGATCCGCGTCGGCTCGCCTTCGGTATGCGAATCGATAACTTCGATTTCGGTGGAGAAGCTTTGGGCAGTCATCATTCAAATGCTTTCGTTCGACCAGCGGCCGTCGATACAACGGATCAGTTGGCCGTTGGGGCTTTTGTTTCGTAACGGCGGCGGCAAGCGATCTTCGCGGACGTGATCAAAGCACTGCAACATTGCAAAGCGGCGAAGCGAGGCGGGAATTCCAACAGATGTGAAACCCGGATGGCCTGACGCAGGATACGGCCCGCCGTGTTGCATCGCAGGTGAGACTGCCACGCCGGTCGGCATCTTGTCGTTCAACAGTCGGCCAACTTTGGGACGCAGCACCGCCGCGACTTGGTGATAGCTAGACTCGTCGCTGCCGTCGGTCGCGGAGTAAATCGCACCAGTCAAATTACCATGCAGTCGAGACAATAACTCAAGCAATTCTGCAGTGTTCGCAGCGCAAATTAGGAGCGTTGCCGTTCCGAACATTTCCGTTTGAAAGGCTTCGGATTGTTGTAAGAATTGCGGGCCGGTTATGCGAAGGAGCGTGTTTTCAAATGCCAAACGGGCGCCCGCGACGGGCTTGCCGCCGACGACCAGTTGAGCACCGGCGGCGATCACCCGATTAACGCTTTCGTGCAACGACCTTTGCACCCCGGTCGAAAGAAGCGTTCCCGGGGGCGCTGCGCGGAACTTTTCGGCGACACTCTGGCCCAGTCCGTCGCACTGACTTTCGCCAACAATGAAAACCAAACCCGGGCTCGTGCACATTTGGCCGGCCGCTGCCGTGCAACTGGTGAACAGTTGATCGGCGATATCGCTTGCTCGTTCGCGAACTGCGCCGGGCAAGATCACGACCGGATTGAGACTGGACATTTCCAAATAAATCGGCTTGCCCGCTGCATCGCAGGCGGCTTTGAGGGCGAGCCCTGAAGCTTTGCTGCCGGTGAAGCCAACCGCACCAACGCGCGGATCGGAAACCATGCGCAAACCGACGTCGGCGGGAACATGATAGAGCAATTGGCAGGTCGCCGGAGGCAGCCCTGATTGCGCCAATACGTCACCCACAATTCGCGCCAATTTTTGCGTCGTCGCCGGGTGGCTTGGATGTCCTTTGGCGATGACTGGATTGCCCGCAGCAATGGCGGCGGCAAAATCCCCGCCCGCAATTGGGTTGAAGGCAAGTGGAAAATTGTTCGGCCCAAAAACGACCACGGGACCGATAGGAGCAAAATACGAGCGCAGTTGATTCGCCGTATCGATTGTCGGCATCGACCAAGTGCCATCGCGAGCCGCCGTTGCAGCTTGGCGAAGTTGATTCGTCGTTCGCTTGAGTTCAACGTCTTTGAGTCGCGGCAGGATCGGCAAACCGGTTTCGCGGCTTGCGGTGGTACAAATTTCATCGGCTGCCCCGTCAAGCCGCTCGGCGTAAGCGTCCAAAAAATTCGCGATCTGCTTTGCGTCAACATTTCGCAACGATGCGGCAGCAGAGTAGGCCGCATCGAGCGCGGCGTCGCAATCGGGCCAACCGCTGATCGGAAAAGGCTCAGGCAACGCTTGGCCGTTCGTCGGGTCAAACGCCGAAAAAGTGCCGACCGCTTGGGCTGGCCGCCATTGTCCGTCTAGGAGAATCGCCTGCATTGGTACCTCATTGCGTGTTTTTCAATCCGCGTTGAACAGCATACGCATCGAACAACGCCTTCGCGATACCCGTTCGCCTAAAGCCCGGTTCGTCGAGCTTTCGGTTTGTAGCGATTGTGCTTTGTGGTCGATATTTTCGCGTCGGAACAACGAGCCAAGAAACCGCCAAGAATGGGCTTTTGGCGTACTCTTGCTGTGTCGCCCAATGAATGCGCCGCCTTGCCCCAACCTCAATTCGTGGTTACTTGCCAATGTCAATTCAAGCGTCGCTTATCAAGTTCAATGGATCAGCCAATCGCGGTGAGTTTGCCCGACGCTGGAACGAGTTATGGACCGCGAGTACTTCGCGATTGCCCATAGCGCGGTGGGAACAGATCGAGCTTTGGCACAGCGTATTTGCGCCCAACCAAACATTGCATGCGCTCATCATCGAGCGCGACAATCGCTGGGTGGCAGGACTGCCGCTGGTTGGCAAGCGAATCAAAAAAATCTTGCCTGTTTGGGATGTTCCCTACGATGACTGGACTGGCGCGCACGAATTGTTGGTTGCCAGCGACGTGGTGAGTGACTCGACGATCTACGATCAGTTGATCACGAAACTGCGCGAGCTTCGACGACCGCTTTGCCGGTTCGCGCAATGTTCGCCAGCGAGTGAGCCGAACAACGGTCTGATCCAAGCTTTCGCGCGAGCGGGAAACTGCGTCGACGTGGCACCGCGACATGAAGTTGGTGTCATTGATCTGATCGGCCCAAACGCGCCGCAAAATTGGGAAGACTATCAGACCGCTTGGTCGGGAAATTTTCGCCGACAAATGCGCAAGATGGCCCGTCGCGCTGAAGAACTTGGCGGCGTCGAACTGGTTGTGCATCAACCCAATCGCGCTGAGGATGTCGCTGGGCTGCTGCACGAAGGCTTTGCGATCGAAGACCGAAGTTGGAAAGGGCGTGATGGTTCGTCAGTAATCCGCACCCCAGGGATGATTGAGTTTTTCACGCGGCAAGCGGAATTGCTAGCCGCCAACGGCGAGCTTGTTTTGTTATTCCTTAAACATAAGGGCGCTCTCATTGCGTTCGAATTCGGTTGGAGCTGTCGCCGAATCTACTATTCTCCCAAAGTCGGATTCGACGAAAGTTTCAGCCATCTCAGTCCCGGACAAATGCTGCGATACCTTTGGGTGGAACGACTTTTCACCGAGCGTACTCACGACCAGTTTGATTTCGCAGGGCCATTGTCCGAGGCCACGGAAAAATGGGCCACGAGCCGCTATTCGCAAGTCCGATTAATGGCAGGAGCAAACTTAATCGGCAGCGGGCTAATTCGCACGTTCAATACAGCAACTCGCGTGCGCGATGTCGCCAAGTCATTTTCCGGACGGCTCCGACAATACGTCCAAAGCTCTCGTAACCCCCGCGCCGTCGAGATCGCCGCGCTCAAAGGTGAGCAACGGGCATCAGCCCCCTGATTCTGAGGTTTTCCGACGTGCACTTGCCCGCGGTCAGTTTGGCGAAGCCCAAGGAAACCGGACGCTAGCGCGTTCCGGCTGAAATTTGGAAGCTAAACGCGCAAAACATTCTTAGGTCGCGTTCGAATTCCCGCGCGAATGATGGCCAAAATCTGTTCGCGCTCGTCTCCCACGAGCGGCAACCGTGGCGCTCGAACCGTTTCGGTACCGAAGCCGCATTCTTGCACCGCGAGCTTTATGTATTGCACCAGTTTAACGTGGGTGTCCAAATGCAGGAGCGGCATGTACCAGCGATAGACGGCCAGTGCTTCTTCCATTCGTCCGGCGGTCGCCAAGTCCCAGAGCAAGCGATTCTCCGCAGGAAACGCGTTGACTAAACCGGACACCCAACCATCTGCGCCGAGCACGATGCTTTCGAGCACCAAGTCATCCACGCCACAGAACAACAAGAAACGATCTCCGCAAACATTTTTGATGTCGGTAATTCGACGAACGTTTTCCGACGATTCTTTGATCGCCACGAACTTGGGCTCGTCCGCAAGTTCCAAAAACTCTTCCGGCAGTACGTCGACTTTGTAGGACACTGGGTTGTTGTAGATCATGATCGGCAAATCGCTGGCGGCGGCGACCGCGCGAAAGTGAGTTAGCGTCTCGCGCGAATCGGACTTGTAAACCATTGCCGGCAAGACCATCAGGCCGTGGGCACCAGCGGCTTGGGCATCGTGCGCGAACCGGCAAGCAAGCTTCGTGGTGTACTCGGCCACACCCGACAGAACTGGAATACGTCCTGCGACATGGTCCACGGCGGCCCGCAACAAGTCGAGTTTTTCGTTGTACTCAAGCGAGCAGTTTTCCCCGACCGTGCCGAGCATAATCAGTCCGTGAATCCCGGCGTCGATCATCGCCTCGACGTGTTTGAGGGTACCGTCGATATTTAGCGCCTGGTCGCGCTGGAATTGAGTAGTCGCGGCTGGAAAAACCCCTTTCCAAGTTGCTTGCATAAAAAACCTTGTTATGAGATGCGAAAAAAATGGTAGGCGAGTCGGAACGGCGAACATTTTCAGCGAAAAGAACGCCTGCCCAAAACGGCTCGATTTGGCTATAATTTGAATTCCTAATTTAGCATACGTTGGATCGCACGCGAGCTGACTTCGGTTGCCTCCCTCTGCCCAATAGCTTAGGCACCATCTCAAGTCAGCAACATTTTTGTTCCGTTTGACACCGCGCTTGTCGCGGGCTTTGCATGTCTGAAATTACTCGAAACGAAATTCGCAACATAGTCATTATCGCGCACGTCGATCACGGCAAGACGACTCTGGTCGATTGCTTGTTGCGGCAGAGCGGTCATTTCCGCGACGCCCAGTTGCGCGGCGACCAAATATTGGATAGCAATGACTTGGAGCGAGAACGCGGCATTACGATTTTGGCGAAGAACATCGCACTCGAATATCACGGCACCAAGATCAATATTATCGATACACCGGGGCACGCAGATTTCGGCGGCGAAGTCGAACGAGTGCTTAAAATGGCCGACGGCGCACTGCTGCTGATCGACGCTGCGGAAGGGCCCATGCCGCAAACACGCTTCGTACTCAGCAAAGCCCTCGCGGCGGGGCTCAAGCCGATCGTCATCGTGAATAAGATCGATCGCCACGATGGCAGGCCAATGCAAGTGCTTAACGAAGCCCACGAATTGATCGTCGACTTGGGTGGCGAATTGTACATCGAAGATTTTAATTATCTGTTTATGTCGGGCCGCCAGGGCTTTGCTAAACGCGAATTGGGCGATCCGAATGAGGACATGCGTCCGCTGTTGGACGCGATTGTGCGAATCGTTCCTGGACCGCGGATCGGCCAGATCGACAAATTTCAGATGCAAATCGCCAACATCGACTGGTCGGAATTTGTGGGTCGTATTGCAATCGGGCGAATATTTTCAGGCAAAGTCAATCGCGGACAAAACGTCGTCTTAATGCAAGACGACGACAGGCGAACGCCGGTCAAAGTAGCCGCCGTTCACGTCTTTGACAAACTCGGTCGCGCCGAAGTCGAATCGGCATCGGCCGGTGATATCGTAGCGCTCGTTGGATTGGAAGGTGTCGAAATCGGCGACACGGTGGTCGATCTCGATCACATGCAGGCCATGCCGCGAATCAAAGTCGACGAGCCGACTCTCGAAATGATCTTTACGATTAACAGTTCGCCGCTTTGTGGACGAGAAGGAAAATATGTGACAGGTCGGCAATTGCGCGAACGCTTGAAACGTGAATTGGAAAAGAACGTGGCGTTGCGAGTCCGCGCGGCGGAAGGATCCGACGCATTTGTCGTTGCGGGGCGCGGCGTATTGCACTTGGCAGTGCTGATCGAAACAATGCGCCGTGAAGGATTCGAACTGTCCGTCGGCAAACCGCAAGTCGTCTTCAAGACGATCGACGGCGTGAAATGCGAGCCGTTCGAGTCGTTGGTAGTAGAGGTCCCCACCGAGAAATTAGGACCCGTGATGGAAATGATCGGACAACGCCGCGGCGATCTGGTGCAAATGCACACGCGCGAACAATATACCCATGCATTGTTTTCCGTTCCGGCGCGCGGGCTGATCGGATTGCGGACCCGCATGCTCAATGCGACCCAAGGAACCGCCGTCATGCATCATCGCTACCTTGAGTATCGACCGATCGAAGGCACGATTGGCGGACGCGGCAACGGCGTGATGGTCTCGATGGCCTCGGGCCGCGCGGTCGGATTTGGTTTGTTTAACCTACAAGAGCGTGCCGAAATGTTCGTGTCACCGGGTGACGAAGTCTACGAAGGTATGATCGTCGGCGAGAACAGCCGCGACAATGACTTGCCTGTGAACCCAACGAAAGAGAAAAAGCTCACTAACATGCGCGCGTCGGGGAACGACGAGAATATCTTGCTCAAGCCCGCTCGCCAGTTCACGTTGGAAGCGGCTTTGGAATATATTGAAGACGACGAATTGGTCGAGATCACCCCGTCGCAAATCCGCATGCGCAAATTCGTCTTGCGCGAAGCCGATCGCCGACGCCTTGGCCGCGCACCGGTAGGCTCTGCGTAATCGTTCGATCATGTCGCTGACTTGACGGTTACCAATCGCAAGGAACGCTTTATGAATGCATTCTGCCAGGCAGTGACCTTGACCGTTTCGCTCGTTGTCATCAACGTCGCCGTTGGCCAAGAATGGAACCAATGGCGCGGATCAAAGCGGGATGGTTCGGTTGCGGCCGCCGCCGTTCCGCAGACTTGGCCAGATAGCTACAAATCTGCTTGGGAAACTGAGATCGGCGAAGGATATTCTTCGCCCGTGGTCGATGCGAACACGGCTTATATTCACTCGCGGATCGATCCTGATGAAGTCGTTACGGCCGTTGATCTAAAGACCG
>JANMEB010000633.1:0-1224 GCA_031376585.1 Planctomycetota bacterium
TGATCCGACCCGCTCTTAAGTGAGTTTCGTATTCTCGACCCGCGGACGTTGTTGGTCGAATTGTTTCGACTAGAATTGCCCACATCGAATCCACTGTATGCGTAGTGAATGCTTTTCCGTTGAATTTCTTCGGCGTTGTACGAGTTAAGTTATGAAAATGTTCCGTTCAACACTGTTTTTCCTGGTGGCGTTTTGGCTCTTGACTGTGCCGGGGTTAGCACAGCAACCACTGACGCGATTGGAGAATTGCTCCTTCGTCCCGACACCTTGGGCGGACGGTGACAGCTTCCTGATTCGAACCGCTGATGCGATGGAGTTTACACTTCGAATCTACGGGGCCGACTGCATTGAGTGGCATGTGACTGATGACACGGATGCCCGTCGGCTGCGCGAGCAGCGCCGGTATTTCGGAATTTCAAAAATCGGCGGGGACAGTGCGGCTTCTATTGAACTGGCGAAAGGATTTGGGAAGTCCGCAGCGGAGCGCGCGGCGGTCCTAATGCAGAAGCCTTTCACGGTCCACACGGCTTATGCGGATGCCCGCGGAGACGGCAAGCATAAGCGCGTCTACGGGTTCGTAACGCTGGACGACGGCCGTGATCTCACTTGGGTGTTAGTGGAAGAAGGACTTGCACGAGCTTTCGGGGTGTATCGCGGGACGCCCGGTGGCGAATCCAAAGCCGAATACGAAGAGGCGATGCGCGATCTAGAACTACAGGCGGCTAAACGCGGCCGTGGGATTTGGAGCGATACAGATTGGGAAACTCTGCCGGTGGAGCGGCGACAACAACGGCAGGAAGAAGCAGATTTGGGTCTTGCTGCCGACACGACCGAGGCTTCAAAAAGCCTCGTTCTGGATCCCAACACTGCGGCACGAGATGAGTTGCTCAAACTGCCGGGAGTGGGGGAAATCACCGCTAATCGCATTTTCGAAGCTCGACCCTACAAGAAAATTGACGACTTGCTGGAAGTCCCCGGGATTGGAAGGGCGACACTGGAGAAACTTAGACCGCACCTTGAGATTCGCGAGCCTTCTAGATAACCCATCGACAAAAACCGAGCCTAACCGCCATGGTTTTATTTCGCTCCGGCGGCAAGTATTCTAAGAGCCGTCGAATTCGAGTGACGCAAACCCTGATGGGCTGCGTCTGCTGATTTACTTTTCAATCGTTTTTCTGTGAAGGTGATGCTCTATGACTCAACGTATTCAACCAACGCGTCGCG
>JANMEB010000238.1:0-6368 GCA_031376585.1 Planctomycetota bacterium
GATTCCGTGGGCTGTTGCCTGCAACCTCGTTGCGCAGCTTGCCCAAGCCGTCGAGGAAATCCATTCGTGCGGACTGGTTCATGGCAACATCAATGGTCGCGAAATTTTCCTTGAGACCAACGGCGTTCCACGAACGGCTCCACCGATTAGGCCAACACGAATCGAGTACGAGCCGCCCGATCGCAAATCGACAAATGCCTATTTGCCGACCGACGCCATTGGCAAGCCGATTACGCCTACGGTCGATATTTACGCCTTGGGCGTACTGTTGTATCGCGCTGTTCGCGGTGAAACACCAGTTGAGTTCCTGAAGGGACAAAGCGATTCGATAAACAACATCAGCGCGGCCGTCGCCAAACTCGAAAAATACGAGGTGCCCAAAGAACTGCAAAATTTCCTAGGCCATGCGATGGCAACCAAGGCTGCCGATCGGCTTGCTACCATCAGCGATTTTCGCGAACAACTAAGTCTCGTGTCGCAATGGAAAGCCACTCGTCCGCCCGCAGCCGTTGCCGCTAAATCAGCCACCAATTACGCCCAGTGGCTTGGCCGCTGGCGACCCAAAAACTTGACGACGGCGACTTTAGACGATTCCAAGTCTTCCGAAATTCCCAATTCGAAGGATGTCCACCAGGCCCTTTCAACATTTAAACTGGTCGTCGCTGAAGGCGGATTTCGCAATCGCAAACGAAAAAAAGATCGCACTAACTGGATCATCTGGATCACCAGTGCGGCGGCGCTGGTTGCGTCACTTTTCGCAATCTCCAAAGCCATTCAGCGCTCGCCGCAAATCACCGACGATGGCCAATCGCGCACGTCTCTCAATACTTTGCCAGCGGTTCCCCAACCGGAATCCGCGAAAGCGAACCAGTTCAACGTCGCCACACCGACATCCAAAATCAATTGGATCCAAAGGCTCGTCGACGACAACGGCAACATCCCGTGGCAATCCCCGACCAGCGGATCCAGCATTGATTTTCGCTTGCTACCGCCTGGGGCAGCGGTAATCGTAGTCGTTCGACCAAACGAACTTGTCGCTCAACCCGAAGCAAGTCGCGTCGCGCAGGCACTCGGTGATGAGTTTCAATCGTTCATTTCCGAACTCGAAACCAAACTTGCCGTTCCAATTGAAACCATTGAACAATTGATCGTCGGCTTTTATCCGACGGAGCAACAAACTTACGAATCGTTTCACATCGTTCGACTTGCAGAACCACTCGACAAGGCCGACTTGATTATGCAATGGACGAATGCTGGCTATCTCCTCGTGCCGGAACATCCGCATTCTTGGAGCAACGATCGACGGGCCTTTGGCATAAGCGAGAAACAAGCACCGGGCACATCGATTTCTGAATTCGTTTACGGCTCGCGCGAATTAGTTGGCGTTTCGTTGCAAGTCACCACCAATAATCCTCTTTCCGGCGCGCTCGCTCAATTAGTCGCCGGCACGGATCGCGATCGGCACTTGACGATCCTGGCGCTCAAAGCCGGATTGGCAAACGAAATGGGAAAACGGCTTTTGCCGACGCGATACAACTTGTTGCAACAGCAAATTCCGCTGCTGATCGAAGAGCAAGTTCGCGCGATCGCGTTTAGTTTTCATTTGGACAATGGAACTTACGTCGAATTGTCGTTCGATCACACCTCGGATATCAAATCCAATGCCTTACGCGACGCGGTTGCCGCGAAATTGAAGTCGTGTCGCGATCAAATCACGACGTATGTCGCTTCGCTGCCCGCCGAACCGCATTGGGAGAAAGTTCGCCAGCGAGTCGACAACATGCTAATCGACTTGACGCAACACTTACGATTCGGAGTCGAACACGACCAAGTTCTCGTTAATATTTGGCTGCCTCCGATGGCTGCTCACAATCTCATGGCAGTGACAGAGCTGGCACTTTCCCTGAAACCCGGTGCAGATGTCGCCGTGAGGTCAGACACGACGACCAAACTAGCGACTCCATCTAGCATCCAACAGTTGTTGCAAATTCCGCGCACGGTGCAGAACGAAAATCCTCCAGACCTAAACATCTTGATCGATTCATTGCAAAGCGACCTTCGGGACGACTTTCCAACTCTGCCGTTTGCGTTTGAGATCCGCTTAAGCAATATCGATCTAAGCACAGCAGGTATCACGCGTAATCAACGGCTCGCGTCGCTCGCCCTCGTCGACCAGAGCTTGGCCCAAGTCCTCACGCAGATTTGCTTTCAAGCCAACCCCGACAAGAACGCGTCTGGACCCGAAGACCCTCGCTGCAAACTAATCTGGGTCGTGACTCGCGACGAGGCAAAAAATACGGACCTAATCCTGATCACCACTCGTGACGCCGCTGCCAAAAACGGCTGGAATATCCCGGTCAATTTTAATCCTGCATCCAAATAACGACCGCTGACTCTCATTTGCTGTTCGCCAGAATCGTGCGCCAACTTAGAATGGCATTGGGGCCGGACAGCCATTCAGAGCAAAGCAGCCAATGCCCGTTGAACTTTTTAAAATCGATTGCCCGTCGTGCGCGACGAGGCTCAAAGTTAGCCACGCGTCGTCCGTCGGCCAAATTTTGGCTTGCCCCAAATGCGCCAACATGGTCAAAGTCGTCGCGCCTGACGGTTGGATCCCTCCAATAGAAACCGGGAAGCCAGCGCGGTTGCCCGCCAAACCGGCGCTCAAAACACGATCACCGGAAATCGATAGCTTGCCGGAAACAGCAAGCCTCTCATTTGAAGATTTTGACGACATCGAAGCTTTGCTTACGGGCAAATCCGTCGAACCATTCAAACCGAAGTTCAAAACTGGACCAGCAGCACACAAGTCCGCCGCAAAAGCCCAAACCAAAAAATCAACAGACGCGGCAACCGTTGCTCGCCCGGCCACAATTCGGGTTGCCAATAACACGTCCCCGCAGAAACGCAATTTCATTTTGCAAATCGGAGCCATCGTTACTTTGCTGGCCCTTGCAATCGCGATGGTGGTTGTACTCGCGAAGACACTTTTCAAACCAGATCCCGAGTCCGACGCAAGCGGCAGCATCATTGCTGCAAAAAGTCTCGACCCCACCCATGGAAAAGCCGTGACCAACATCGGTACCGATCACCCGGTTTCGCCACGGCCACCGATGGTCGAGCCCAAGGCATTAGCAAACTTTGCGACGACTCCGCCGCACCTGGGCATCCCTGCTTTGACACTTATCCCGCTTCAGATGATTGCGACTTCGCCATCTGGAATCGAAAGCCCAACAGCCGCTAACCCAACTCCCGCGATTTCGAATTTAATCGAACAATTCGGCGACCTGAATAGCATTCTCAACAGCGGCGATAGCCAATTATCGATGCAAGAATTGGCAGACGCGTCAGGCCCCGAACGTGGCCAAATCGGGATTGGATCCGTCTTCGTCCGCAAACCGCAAATTATCGACGTGGATTTGGCCCTGAGATTAAACGACCCGATTCCTGAAATTGCCTTCACCGATGTTTCCTTGATCGATGCGTTGCGAACGCTGAGCGAACTTTCGACGATACCGATTTGTTACGAGCTAGACCTGATCGACGTCGAAGGGATATCGCTTGCGGATGCCCTTACTTTGAAACAACTGAACACAACTGTCGGCGCAGCGATCGATGCGTTGTTGAAGCCGCGCAAGCTAAAGGCCGTGACGGATCAAGACGTTTTGTTAATCACGGTCGCCGATCGAGATGAATGGTCCGCGCGAGACTACGATCTTTCTATTATTCCGACGAGTGACGCGGCTCTCGCAGAAACCTTCGCCAAGTTTTTGCAAAGTTCATTCGCCAAAGCTTCGTGGCAAGCTGCGGGAGGGCAGGGAACTATCGCGATCGAAGGGCCTCGATTGGCAATTCATCAATCGGCACCCGTTCACGCTTTGATCGGAAATTTGATTCTCAAATTGGATGCGGCGAAGCGATTGGCAACCCAGCCGTCCGACGAAGACGCAAGAAAATTGCTTCTCTCGCGGCATGAGCGCAGCAAAGTCGCGCGCCAAGCTGCGATCACTCTCAACCTATTTAGCGACAAACGACTCGAAAGCGTACTATCGTCCATTGCCCGCGATATCGGCACCCAAGTCCTCGTGAATTGGCAATCGCTGATACGCGAAGGTTGGTCCCCTGCGACGCGAATCCCATGGGAAAGCAGCGGGCAGCCGTTGGAGCAAGAATTACGAAAACTAACCGACTCGATGCAATTGACTACCCGTGTCATTGATGGACACACGCTGCAAATCACGACTCGCCAGGACGCGCAAAGACAGCTTGAGGTGGAAGTCTATCCCTGCGCGGACTTGTTGGAAAAATATTCGACGGACCAGCTACTCAAAATTCTCGACACCGTCTTGGGTTCAAGCGTCGTGCCGGAGATGGGAATGTCGGTCACATTGGAAACGACTTGCAAGTGTTTCGTCGCCATCCTCCCCCAGACTGTCCAAATACGGCTTGAAGCCGCCCTCGCACAGCTTCGCAGAGAAACCGCAAACCCCAGGTAACGACAGGATTTCAGTGCTCCGTGTGCTGTTTGAAGGTTTCGCCTTGCACTTTGCAAATAATAAACAATTTTTTTCCTCTCCTTGTGTGCCATGAACTACCAGAACGTCTGCCTCGAATCACTCGGCTTTCTCGTGCCGGACGAAATCATTTCGTCCGACGAGATCGAACTGCGGCTCACGCCAGTTTACGAGCGACTCAAGCTTCCGGTGGGACGATTGGAGTTAATGTCGGGGATCGCCGCGCGGCGCTTTTGGCCTATCGGAACTCGCCCCAGTTCACTGAGCGTACGCAGTTGCCAGCTTGCATTAGAAGCCGCCCAACTGGACCGCTCCGAAATCGGGGCATTGATCCACGGCTCCGTCTGTCGCGATTTTCTTGAACCGGCGACATCCTGCCCGGTGCATTTTCATTTGCGGCTTCCCGAACGCTGCGTCGTCTATGACACATCAAACGCATGCTTGGGAATTCTTAACGGCATTCTCCAAGCTGCCAATATGATCGAGCTAGGCCAAGTCCGTGCCGCGCTAGTTGTCGGCTCTGAAAGCGGCCGCAGTCTAGTCGAAGCAACCATCGACTCACTTAACGCCAATTTAGAACTAACGCGCCAGCAGATTAAATCCGCCGTCGCTTCGCTCACGATCGGCTCAGCAAGTTGCGCGGTCTTGCTCACGCATCGATCGATCAGCCGCTCGGGTAATCGCTTGATCGGCGGTGCGGCAATGGCTCGAACCGATTTCCACAATCTTTGCACGAGCGATCAGGACCAAGCCGGTCACGCGATGCAGCCGCTTATGAACACCGATAGCGAGCGGCTGATGCTCGAAGGAGTTCGGACCGGAGCGGCGACTTTTGATGAATTCTTACACGCGGTCCATTGGGAGCGCTCGGATATAGAGCGGACATATTGCCACCAAGTCGGCGCTGCGCATCGCAAGATGATGCTGGAAAGTTTGCGACTGGGGCCCGAGCGGGATTTTGCGACTTTTCCGTGGCTCGGCAACACCGGCGCGGCTGCATTGCCCATCACGTTGGCCATTGGCGTGCAACATCAGCTACCGCACGATGAGCGCCTGGCGTTGCTAGGCATCGGTTCTGGAATTAACTGCATCATGCTGGGTCTAGAGTGGCACACCACTCAGATCGCCGGTCGCATTTTCGGCCAGCACGAGCGCGAATTTAGTTTGGCGGAAGTTACAAGCCTCGTACAGTCATGATTTCTGACACTGGTAGTGTGAATAATGCAACGCGAACTGCAACTCTGAGAATACGACGCGACTGCCGAGCGAGTTATTTAAGGTCGACGCATAGAGACTGTCCGCGATTTCAATCGCCACTCACTCCCCGGAAACCTCTGGGAGAGTTCGTTGTCCTTTGGGCCTTTGGTCGAAAGGAGGCCGTAGCGCCAAACTCAGAAAATACACCCGGCAAGGCTCGAACTTGCAACCTTCGGTTCCGTAGACCGATGCTCTATCCAATTGAGCTACGGGTGCATGGCGACCAAATAGATTTCGCCTGCGAGATGATTTTACCGCAAGTCTCCTGGGTCGAATAGGCCGAAAGCAAGTTGCGATTGTCTGCGGCAATCACTCGGTTTGAAATATGCGCTCAGAGAAATAAAAGAGGCGTGTCACCGGATGGCGACACGCCTCTTGATGTTCAAAAACTAATCGAACTACAACTTAGTTGCAGCAACGACGAGAACCGCAACGACGAACTCGGCAACCGCCGCCGCAGCGAGAACCACAATGGTCGTGGCCGCCGCCACAACCGCCGCCACAACCGCCGCCGCAACCGGTGTCACAACCGCCGCCACAGCCACCACCGCAACCGGTGTCACAGCCACTGCCACCGCCACAGCCAGTGTCACAACC
>JANMEB010000684.1:0-2079 GCA_031376585.1 Planctomycetota bacterium
GCGAGGGAATTGGCGTTTGTGAAATGTTCCCGCTGATTCGTAAGCGATTCGCAAGTCTCGAATTGACGAGAACGGTGTTACGATGGCGTCAAATGGCCCTTCAGCGATCGCCAGTCGTCGGAATCGCGACAAGATAATTGAAGCGATTCCAAATGGTGCAAAGAAAACCAATAGGTGTGAACCGACTCCGAAATGGATGGCAATCCAAATGCAAGCCGCAAAGAGAAACCCTGCGATGAGTTGTGATATCGACCATTGGCGGTGTCGTTTATGTGTGACGGTCGAGTTTGATTCAAGCAATAATAGTAGTCGCTGAAAATAGTCCCATTGCGGTTTTGATGCGACCACAAAATGGTCGTCGCAGTCATCGTAGTGGAACCACATAGTCGTTGCGACGAACCGAACACCTGAGTCATCCGAATCGCGAAAACGCTCTAGTTGCTCATCAAGGTCGAACGCCTTGATCTCTTCGGCGAGATAGCGGCGAATCAATGCAGCAAGATCATTGCGAACTTCACGGTCGATCATGCCTCACGCACCGTTTGTTTTCGACGGGTAACGACTAAAATCACCCGGTTGCCGCCGAGAGACTTTGACTTCATGAAACGCCCGATCGGCAACTCGGGTGCATTTTTTTGTTCGTCGCCGATTTCGGCTACGGGGCGTCGTTCCGGGACACGACGGTTCGTTGACGCTCGGCGAACCAAAAATCGTCATCAAGCAACTCGTTTAGCGTAATTGTACGGTCGTGTTCGATCGGTAGCGATTCGTCGCCGCTCCAGCAGGAATACAGTTCTATTGTTTCTTCGTCATCAAGACATGTCGCGGCATAGTCATGCAGCCGTTTTTGGTTGTCGTGTTTTGATACGAGTTCATCGGCATCGTCAATCGTGTGGTCGTGTTCCTGACGGAAACCGCAACCGCATCCGTTGTCTGAGCCAACGTAGTACGTTAGCCGTTTGCGCAAATGCACCGCAGCTTTGTTGGCATCGACGTCCTCGTCTTTCACATGGAAACGCGGAGAAGCCTCGTCCCAAGCAATGAGCGGTCGCAATTTGTCAGTACCGAGATAAAGCACGAGGCACATGACTGTTTTTCGAGACTCTGGTTAGTTTAGGCGACGAACAATTATTAGTCGGAATTTTGGCGGGGTCGAGGGGCAGGCGGCATCGGGCGGTGCTCCGACGCGCGGGACTGGCTCACCCCTAATTATCCGTAGGCAGATTAGCCCTTTACGGCACAAATGTCAAGAAAAATCAGCGTAGTAACGTCGCCAGATACGAGATAGGCCCCAGGGACGGCCCGAATTTCAACAACAGCCTGCCGTCTAACCGAGAAATATATCCGAGTATCACGATTAACCGCGCCAAATTTCCGAGTATCCTGTACGCCGCGCTCGGAATAGTGTACAAATGGTCACTGCGCGGCGGAAAAGGCCGCCAAACGTTACAAGGATGTCGGCATGAACGATCGGCCAGCAGAATTGCCTCCAACTGCCGCGACGCCAAAGCCCAAATTGCTCGACTAGGTGCGGGCGAAATGCCGGCTCTTGCATTACTCGTGAGGGCGGCATCGCTGCGAGGGGGTCAGACCCCAATTTACTCCTGAGACTTCGCAAATTGGCGTCAGACCCCGATGGATTCGACGATTTATCTTGTTCCATGGCAAGCGACATCCTCGGGATATGGGCCGAACCGAAGTCGAATGCTTCTTGTCAAACCTGGCTGTGGAAAGACAGGTCGCGGCATCCACGCAGAACCAACCCTTGTCAGCTATCTTGTTCCTTTATCAAAATATCCTCGAACTCGACTTGCCGCTGCTCGACGCCGTTCGAGCCAAGCGGCCGGCGCGGTTGCCGACCGTTTTGTCCTTGGACGAAGTGCGGCGGATCCTCGGCAAGCTTCCCCGCAATCAGGCCGGTTTGATGGCCGAGTTGCTATATGGAACCGGCATGCGGCTGATGGAATGCTGCCGGCTGCGAATCAAAGACGTAGATCTTGATCGGAACCAAGTGATCGTTCGGGAGGGCAAGGGTGACAAGGATCGAAGCGTTCCGTTGCCTGAGCGGACGCGGGATCG
>JANMEB010000714.1:0-3122 GCA_031376585.1 Planctomycetota bacterium
AAGATCACCGATTTTGGCTTGGCCAAGTTCGTCGAAGAACATGCCGAACAAGTTAGTGGTGCGACGGTCGCGGGCGACATTATGGGGACGGCGGCCTACATGTCTCCCGAACAGGCACGCGGTGACTCGCCCAAGTCGTCCCCCGCATCAGATATCTACTCTCTCGGAGCCATTCTCTACGAGATGTTGACTGGGCGACCACCGTTCGTCGGAACGCGTCCGATCGAAGTCCTCGCTCAAGTCGTGGCGGATGATCCGGTTCGGCCTTCGCAACTTGTGCGCCGCATGCCGGCCGATTTGCAAACCGTTTGCCTAAAATGCCTCGAAAAGAACCCCGTTCGACGTTACGGCTCGGCCTTGGAATTGGCCGAGGAGTTAGCACGATTTCAAGCCAACATTCCGATCATCGCGCGGCATACGACCCGGCTTGAGCGCGGCTGGCGTTGGTGCCGTAGAAATCCCGTCACGGCGATTTCGCTGGCCTCGATCGTCACGTTGCTCTTTGCCGTTTCGGTAGTGACGACCGTGTACTCATTTTTGCTGAACGAGCAGCTCAACCAAACAAAGGCCGCCGAGGTGTCCGAGAATGATGCCAAAAAGCAAGCGATCGAGCGCCTCTGGGGTTCTTATCTGGCGGAGGCCAATGCCAAACAAAACAGCCGACAGATCGGCCAACGATTTGAAGGCTTAGCCGCAATCAGGTCGGCTCAAGTGCTCGGTGACTCGATCGAACTTGACGAACAGCAGCTCGCCAAAATGCGCGAGGCCGCCATCGCCTGCCTTGCACTCCCCGATGTGCAAATCCTAGGCGGTTCTTCAAGTTCGGTGCCACAAGACCCAGGTGCTACTTTCGATAAACATCGAACGTACTATGCCTATGTTTCCGTGGACGACAATGTGATTGTCAAACGCTGTAGCGACCATCGCACGATCGCCGAGCTCAAACAACGAGGCGGGCCGTCCGTTCCACTATTGAGCCCTGATGGGAATTGGCTCATGGTTTTGAACGATCACTGCCGCATCTTTAGTCTGGGCAAACGAAGTACTACCCCAGGACGGCCTTTCGAGGCCGTCGATCGACCGAGAGAAGACGGCCCAGAAGGGCCGCCCTACGCTGAAAATGCCAACAATTCACAGTCGTTTGGCCTGCCGCCTGTCGAACAAATCTTTGAAACAAGGTCCCAAGGTCGGTGGGCATTCTCGTCCGATGGCACGCGAATTCTTGGTGCGGACGGTGATGGGAAACTAAAATTGATTGACTTTGCGACCGGTGCCACGATTCGAACCTACGGCCCGTCGGCCGCTTTGGGCCATCCCTTGTTCTCACCCAATGACTCGAAGGCCGCTTTGGTAACAAATGAGGCGATCGAGGTGCTCGATTTGACAACAGGGGTCACCATCCAACGTTTCAACCGACCGTATATAACCGGTAATGCACAACCTTGTGCGTGGCACCCTAACGGCTTGGTTCTCGCCGTTGGTCCCTATGAGACTGAAGGAGTTGTGCTTTGGGATGTCGTAACAGGCGCGAAACTCGACGCGGTTGGAATGTGGGGCGGCTATTTCACGCCGTACTTCAATTCAACGGGAACCCTATTGCTGGGTTATGCCAATTGGGGTGCCAGTTTGTCGGTCTGGAACACGGAAACTCGCCAAATGGAGTTTCGCGAATCTAGCTACTTCGTAGGGGATCCCAAACCAACTGCAGATGGAGGTTTCAGTTTTCTGTCAAATTCCGGGGAGATAATTTCCACGCGTGTTGTCGAACCGTCCACCGTTTTGCATTTGTTACCTAAGCCCTTAGGTTGGCATGCGACTCGATTCAATCCGGACGTATCCTACAGTAACGACGGACGTTTTTTTGCTCACGGTCTCAATGGACAGGTCTTGTTGTATGAAACATCCTCGATGCGCCTGCTGGATCGAGTATTGACCGGTAGCGAGTGGGGATTTGTTGGCTTTGACGGTGATGGGTCTCTGCTAACTCTTACTGACTTGGGATTGGTCCGCTGGCCCATCTCGGGTGCGGCATCCGATTCATCGAAGGATTCCGAGGCTCCGGGACCAACGTATTCATTTGGTCCCCCAGAAAAAATCATCGACGCCGATTCCAATGTCGACTTTGCCGTCAGCTCGGATAGACGGCAGATTGTAGTTCCCACCGCGGACGGGGTATTCGTCGTTCGAGACGGAGCGTCGAACAACCCTCAATTTTTGGGACCGCATCCGGACGTCCGGTCAATGTCCTTTAGCGCGGATGGAAAGTGTCTAGTGACGGGGGGCTGGAGCAGCGGCACGGCACGGATTTGGAGCCTCAAGTCCGGTGAGCTGCTAAAAACCTTGAATGAGCCGACTTGCTGCATGGTGGAATTCAGTCCCGATGGTCGCTTCTTGGTCACAAACTCGAACCGAGTCTGTATTTGGTCGGTCGAAGACTGGAAGTTGTTATCGACGGTCGCCGTGCAGGGTTCGTCGCCAAGCGGAGTCATGGTTTGCTTTTCGCCTGATAGTCGATTGCTCGCGGTGAGCGATGCAACCGCCCGAATCCATTTGGTGGATCCGACCACGGGTAAGATCATTACGGCCTTAACCAATCCCCATGAAGCGATCACCAACGGCATGGCATTCAGTCCGAAAAGTGATCGACTAGCCGTTTCGTTCGATGGTTCCGTTCATGTTTGGGACCTGGTTGCCCTGCACGATCGCCTGGTTGATGTCGAGTTGGGCTGGCCTCCATCGGAAAACCGCCTCGCAACTGTGCTTCCCGCGCAAGGCGCAAACCACAGTCAAAAGCAGGCCTCTTTGGCGATCGAGGCAGGTCATGGCCTCACCGTTTCTAATAAACACATGGCAGCCGATTCCGTCAGCGCCCGATTTGTCCTCGACGAGCATTTTCAGCAATTAGCGGTCGCCGAGCACATCGGACGTGCCCGGATTGCGGTTGACCGTGGCGAATTAAGTGCCGCGCGGATTTTGCTCAAGCAAGCCATTTTGCAACGTCCCGAATCTCCGCTCAACTGCAATAATCTAGCGTGGATGTTGGCGACGGGTCCTTCAACGATTCGCGACGTGAAACAAGCTGAAACTCTGGCTCGCCGCGCCGTCGCATCGGCACCAGACCA
>JANMEB010000242.1:0-2935 GCA_031376585.1 Planctomycetota bacterium
CCGCGAGGTCCTGGGTCCGGTCGATTCCGATGAACTGCTGGAGATCACGTTGCTAATTCGACCACAAGATCGCGCCGGACGGCGGCTACATTTGCACCAGCAGGCTCGCTTCGCGTGGCGTGAACGAACGCACTTGACCCATGCCGACATCGCAGCTCGGCACGGAATCGCGCCTAAGGACATGGAGCGCGTCGAGCGGTTTGCCCGCGCTAACGACTTGCGGATCAGCAACTGCCATCCCGTGACGCGTTTGATCACGCTGTCCGGGCCAATGGCGAAAATTTCTCGTCTGTTCGATGTGGATATACAACACTATCGTCACGAACTCGGGTCCTTCCGGGCCCACAAAGGGGCAGTCCACCTTCCGGTGGAACTCGCGTACGTCGTCGAGGGTGTTTTCGGATTGGACACGGCACCGCTCAGCATCCCGCACGCGAGGCTGCATCCTGCGCAAACGAAAACGGGAGTCCCTCCAAATCCCGACGACGTTTTGCATTACACTCCTCCACAACTGGCGGAGATTTATTGCTTCCCGAAACAGACGAGCGGCAAGGGACAATGCGTGGCCCTGCTTGAATTTGCCGGGGGGTACAACACTCAAGACTTGCAGACGTACTTCGGTCGTTTGGGTCTCAAACCCCCTTCGATTGTCGATGTGCCACTCGCGGGCGCGTCCACTAGCGCGACGGGTAACCTAATGCTCGACGGCGAAGTGACGCTCGATATCGAAGTCCTTGGAGCAGCAGCGCCTGCGGCAGAGCTGGTGATCTACTACGCCCCAAACACCACCGATGGTTGGGTTCGCGCCATCCACGAAGTCGTGGCGGACGATGTTCGCAAGCCCTCGGTGTTGTCGATAAGTTGGGGACAAGTCGAGAGTCAATGGCCGAGTCAAGCCGTGCGGGCGATCGAGGAAGCTTTGACGACGGCGGCATTGTTGGGAATCACGGTCTGCGCTTCGGCCGGCGACCATGGTTCCGCCGACGGTGCTCCGCAAGGGGCTCACGTGAGCTATCCCGCCTCCAGTTCTTTCGTGCTCGCGTGTGGCGGTACGAAACTCGACGCGGCGGGAAACGAATTCAAAGACGAAGTCGTATGGAATGAACTCGGGAACCCAGACGCAGTATTTCCCGGAGCGACCGGCGGCGGGATCAGTGAACTGTTTCCGGTTCCCGCATTTCAAGCCACCGCCAACGTTCCCCCTTCGGCCAACGACAACCAAACGCGAGGGCGCGGCGTCCCCGATGTAGCCGCAAATGCCGACCCCAGTAGCGGCTATCTCGTGACCGTCGACGGCATTACGACCGTCTCCGGGGGCACAAGCGCCGCAGCTCCGCTGTGGGCAGCGTTGATCGCTCGACTCAACGAAGCACTCAACAGCCGAGTCGGCTTGATCCATCCCTTGTTGTATCGTTTGCAAGGCGGCAGCGCTTTTCGCGCCATCACCTCCGGCAACAACGGCGCATATCAAGCCCGCGCCGGCTGGAACCCGTGCTCCGGTTGGGGAACACCTCTCGGCGACATGCTCTTGGACGCGCTACGGTCGGACGACGGTCCACAGACTTCCGCAACCCACCGCGGTTGATTCTGCCCAAGGCAATTGCATGTCAATACTCGCGCCAACCGTGTGTTTGGAAAGTGATCCAGAATCGCTGATCGACTCTAACTGCCGCTCATAGTAGGCTTTGGCCCAGCGGCTGCGCGTGATTGTGATGCCCGCGAATTCATGAAACGTCTGACGCAGGAACTTGCTGCAAGCCCACCTGGCACCGACGTAACGGCTCTTGCCACTTTGGATAGTCAGAGGAGCGATCCCGGTTGCGGCAGCCAGTTCAGCGGCGCAGTTGGTCGCTGCACATTCTGCCAAAAAGTTTTACCCGCACTCGTTGCTACGGCGGTTACAGCAGTCGATACCGCAAGAACTTCATCGCGCTCTGTCATCAACTCCGTCCGCAGACGAACGCAGACGAACTGCAAACGACTTCACCAGAAACAGAAGGAAAACAGGAAGCAGAGACGCACCGCGACGTCGAATGCATCCTTGATCAACGCGCGCCCTCTTGCCCGCACTGTCAACAGTTGATGGATCCGATCCGCGACACGGCTCGTCCCTCATGGCATGATCTGTTCTACGGACGCGACCATCCAGCCTGGATCGAAACCTGATGGCGAGCCACCGGTCTTGCGGTTGGAACCTCAATCTCAACGCGGCCACGCTGCGGCCGCTCGCTTCTGGAACGAGCTGAGCGTCAGCCCGACTCAAACAAACCATTCGTCGTCACCCCACTCGATCAATCTCTCCCCTGGCAGCCAATGCTGCTTGAAATCCTCCCGCCGGGCGCGTTAAACTAACACCCTCAAGACGCCGCGCTGAAAACTATCCGCAAACCGCTCAGCAGCGAAGCGTCTCAGTTCAACGCACAAACTATCCCGGTGACTACACCCGGATAGTTTGCTATTCGTTATCCGAAAGACATGATGCAGACCATCGACAGCGCATGGCGAGCGTTGACGAACGACTCACCGCCAATCGCGCATGATCTTCGAATTACATGTGGACCACGATGGGTTCGGTTTCATTCACTACCTGAATCAAAGCGATACGCAGATTCGGAGCCGGAGTATTGCGAAATCCTGAAGCGTCACGATGCAATCGTTAGCAACTTCGCTGCCGATGGTGATTTGCTTCATTTGCTTACTGCTGGGTATTCGGCGACTCCATCTCCAGAACGCTCCTATACTGAACTTGATACGCTCGATCCAAATGCAAAACATTGGCGGTCTGTGCAGATTGAAGAATACTGGTACTTTCATGTATTCCGTTCTGCTTTCCAATGGAGGACTGGTGCAGCGCATCCGATTCTTAGATTGGTAGCTGATGATGTTGTTCGTGAAGTCGTCTTTGTTGCAGAGGACGGTCATTGGGCGTATCATC
>JANMEB010000002.1:0-2211 GCA_031376585.1 Planctomycetota bacterium
AAGATGCCTTTGCCCTCTGTTAGATGCCGAGCCATTCCGATCATCCCCGCGATCGCGGCGGTGCCGGTATCGGTG
This sequence comes from Planctomycetota bacterium, assembly GCA_031376585.1. Classification (GTDB taxonomy): domain Bacteria; phylum Planctomycetota; class Planctomycetia; order Pirellulales; family Pirellulaceae; genus JANMEB01. Next base: position 76 of record JANMEB010000002.1, read on the forward strand.
CTCGTCAACGTGCCGACGTCATCGCGGACCGGATCGTTCATGTGCCAGACGCTGAGATATCCGTTCGACGCATTGAAGACTGACTGGCCATTGGATTCGCTGGCTGCGCTGGCGTTGCCCCAATGCAGCTTGATTTCCTGCCGCGAGTTTCCAGCGACCTGAGGAACGCGAACCCATATGCTCGCGACGCCTTTCGCGGCATCCCACTCTTCAATCTGAAACGCGAGCGGCTCGCCGGTGCTCGACGAAAACCGCAAGTCATCCCCGTTCGGCATCGCTTGGGCGAAGTCAAAAAAGTCTCGATGGAGCCGCACGAGCACAGGGAACTGTTCGACCGTTGCATCGGCAGGCAGATCCGCACCCTCCGGCGTCGTGAGTAACCACATCGAGCCGGAATGTTTCCAGTCCTGATCATTCGCCGCAGCCTTCACCGGTTTGACATCCGCGGCTTCCGACCACAGCGTTTTCAATAGTGCGAACATCTCTGGATCGTGCTTCGCCAGTTGCTGACGAGTGAATGGGAAGAAGTCATTCGTGGAGAAAAACGCTTCACTGCATTCGGCGAAATACTCCATCGGATTCGTGATCGCGTAGGCGCGAACATTCGCCGAGTGACCGTCGCCGAATCGTTGTTCGACACGGTCGTAGAGGCCCTTTATTTTGGCATTCTCGAACGCGGCTTTAATCGTTTCGTTGCCGAAGCCGTTGGGGAGCACGCGGTCGTGATACGCGTGGGCCAGTTCGTGGAGCGTGAAATTTGGCATCCGCTTCGTCTCGCGCTCAAAATCCCGGACGTCGGTGAATTCGACGGCTTGCGCCATCGCGGGATCGCGTTGGTTATCGCGCAGCCAGCCGGCATCCGGGTGATACTCGGCGGTCGGTCGTACGCCGGGGTATTCGGGAGAGAACCACAGCGGCACCTTGCGCAGTTCCGCGACGGCAGGGGCAGGCACCACGCGGTCGATTTCCTGAAGCTGCACTGTTAACAGTTCCAATGCCCGTTCCGTCGCAGCCCTGTCCTGCTCCAGCAATCCATCGCTGACGTGAACCGTCCAACCTTCGATGCTCTTCGTTTGGTGTCCAGCGACGGGGTCTGCGGAAAGGACAGAGTTCAAATTGGCGAATAGCACGAGCCACGCAGCGACATAACAAGATTTCATGTTGTGATTCCCAAGAGTGCAGTCTCAGTGGCAGGTATCTGGCTAATCGCGACCGCTCTTTGTTACCAACTGGCCGGAGATGCGAGTTGGCGTTGTTCGGTTTACAATCGATGCCTGATGAAAAAGGATTTCTTAAATATCCAACCAACTTCCCATGTCCGACGTTACCCGTATCCTATCGCAAATCGAATCCGGTGATCCGTCGGCGGCGGGAGAATTATTACCGCTGGTGTATGAGGAATTGCGAAAGCTGGCGGCCGCAAAATTAGCACAGGAGAAGCCCGGACAGACTTTGCAGGCGACGGCATTGGTGCATGAGGCGTATGTTCGGCTGATCGGACCGGGAGATGCCCAGCGGTGGGACAATCGCGGCCATTTTTTCGCCGCCGCTGCGGTCGCCATGCGGCGTATCCTGATCGACCGAGCGCGGCACAAGCAGCGGAAAATCCACGGCGGCGACCGACTGCGAAAGAATTTTGATCCTGACCTCGTCGCCGCGCCTGCTCAAGACGGCGATTTGCTCGCCCTCGATGCCGCCTTGGCCAGGCTTGCCGAGCATGATCCCGTCAAGGCGAAACTGGTCGAACTCCGCTTCTTCGCCGGCCTGACAAGCGATCAAGCGGCGCTTTGCCTGGGCATCTCACCGAAAACGGCAGACCGCTATTGGGTCTATTCCCGAGCTTGGATCCGTCGCGAAATGGAAGTCGACGATATCGATTGAACAATTCCAAAGATTCTGTGACGCCGGAGGAGTCCTTTCGTCGCCTTGAGTAATGACTACCGACACGATGCGTCCTTGCCCGAGAAATCGCCATGAACGAAGAAAGTCTGTTCCAGGAAGTTTTGGCCCAAGCTCCCCAGGACCGTCCGTCCTTCTTGCAGCAAGCCTGCGCTGGTCAGCCGGAACTTCGGGCCGCCGTCGAGGCGTTGTTGGCGGCACACTTGAAGCACGATAATCTGCTGGACCGGCCCGCAG
>JANMEB010000021.1:0-2822 GCA_031376585.1 Planctomycetota bacterium
AAATCCGGCCAGCATGAACAGGAACAACAGAACGAGAAACGCCAAAACTCCCGGTTTGGCTTCCGGCACGACGAAAATAAGGACCGTCAAACTGGCCAGCATCCCCAACCAGGGAATCAAAAACGCCACCAGCACGACCGAGATTTTGGCAATCGAATAATCTAGCAAGCTGACCGGCAAACTCATCACGAAGGTCCGCGTCATGTCGACCGATTCGGCCAGCAGCAACACGCCGATCAAATGAATTCCGGCGGCAATCGTCACCGTAATCATCAAGATGAAACCGATGAAACCTGCCGTCTCACCTGGCAGATAAGTGACCATCGCGCTTAACAGCCCGCCCACCAAATAGCCAAACAGCGGCCAACGGCTGAGGAACAGGTCTTTCAAAAACAGAATCTGGATAGCCTGTACGTTCATTATTGCTTCTCCTCTCGACCGCGCAAGACGGCGGCTACAAAAATTTCTTCCAGTGTCATGGCCTCGGAGGATTCCAAGGTCGCTCCGGACGATTGCAGCCGATCTTCCACCTCGGCCTGATATCGATCCAGCGTCATCACTCGCAAATTGCCGAACGTCGACTCAGGTCGCAATCCATCAATCGCTGGCGCTTGCCAATTTGGTGAAGCTTGCAATTTGAATCGACGCCAGCCATCCAGAAACTCATCGCGGTTGTTGCTGGCAATCACTCGTCCGCGATCGATAAACGTGATTGTGTCGCTGATCTGTTCGACATCCTGGGTGTTGTGCGACGAATACAAAATTGTGCGCGTCTCGTCGTTGACGATTTGCATCAGCTCAGAGAGAACTTCTTGTTTGGCCACCGGATCGAGTCCGTTGGTGGGTTCATCGAGAATCAGCAGCCTGGGACGCCGCGCGAGAATCAGCAGCAGCAGGGATTTGACCCGTTGACCGTGCGAAAGCCCTTTCACTTTTTGCTGCGCGATCAGTCCGAACCGGTCGAGCAGCTGTTGGGCGTAGTCTTCGTCCCAGCCTGGAAACAGCGAACGAACGAACTGCATGTGAAAAGCAATCGATTCAGACTTGTAGAGTCGCATGTCATCGGAAAAATAGCCGATATCCTGTTTGGCACTTGCTTCACGCGATGAAATCGGTTGGCCCAGGACCGAAACAGTTCCCTGGTCAGGCGTTACCAGTCCCATCATGATTCGCATGATCGTGGACTTGCCCGCACCGTTGGGGCCAATCAAGCCGTTGACGGTTCCCGGTTCGATTTCCAGATCGATGTTGTTGAGCCGAAAGTGTTTGTAAGATTTGGCGATTCCTCGCAGCGAAGCCGCAGCAGTCGTTTGGTGCGGCTGGTGGAGAGTCGTAGTCATTTCTGTTTCCTTTGCGATTTTTCACAGGCTTCGGCAATGCGCCGTTGCATTTCAGTTTTCGATAGCCCCAGCAGCGACCCCATTTGGGCTGCCTGGTTCAGGTGTTCATCCAATTCCCGCTGGGCTATTGAAGACTGCAAACCGGGGTGGTCGGACACTACGGACCCTTTTCCTTGGCGAGTGGCAATGGTTCCTTCGCGTTCCAGTTCCAGGTAAGCCCGTTTGATGGTGATCACGCTGACGGAGAGATCAGCCGCCAGTTGCCGAATCGAAGGCAGTTCGGTCCCTGGCGGCAAATCGCCCACGGCCACGCGTCGCTGAATTTGCTCGATCACCTGCAAATACAGCGCCCGCGGGTCACTTTGCGAAAGCGTGATCCAACTGTGCTTGTTCATATACACAGTGTATACAAAGAGGGATTCGTCGGTCAAGCGCGGATCTTGGATACTTCTTCAAGAATCGAATGAGCAGGCTCATTCTTAGCTGCAGATGCTGGCAGCATCCGCCACGTGGGCGACGCTGCCAGTGTCGCAGTTGATATATTTCCATCTGCCGCTCGCCTTACATAATTTTCGCGAGCTCCCGTCTCATCGACCACAGCCTTGAAACTGCGTCGGCTTCATCGGCCGAAGACAAGAATCGCAGTAGCCACGATGCCTCGGTCCGACACGCCGATGTCACCGGACTCAATCCGTTTACACGTTTTAAGCAGATTTTCTGGTTCAGACAGGTCAAGTTTTTGCCATTTTTTTCCAGCCATTACGCAAATGCTAGTTGCGCCAATTTCGCGTGGCTTGCGATGCGCAGGAAAAAGGCTTGGCGGGAATGCAAGCTAGTTAACGTCAGCCGGTCGGTTTCCGAGCGGTTGCGTGGACTTGGGCGACAGTGTGCGCTTAAAAAGATTTTCGGATTCGCTTGAAGCCGTCTCGAATTTCGTCTCCGACGAGTCTGAGCGAATCCCAAACATCTTCGGACGTTTCCGACACCGCTTTCTTGAGCGGCTCGAAACGTTGGCTGAGTTGGTCCAGTTTCCGTTGAACGACGTCCCATTCGTCCTTCAGCTCTTGCTTGCCCAAGTGCATTTGCAACGAAAGTTCGTCCCGCTCGTGTTTAAGCTTATGAATCAACGCCTCGAGTGCAGTGCGTTTGGCTTCTGACATGATCGTTGTCTCGCAGGGGATGATCTCGCGCGCGAAATTCCAAAGTTGGTCGCGCTGCGCCACCATTATCTCGCCATCAGGAGCACGCGGATAGTAGATGGGTCTTCGGATGACCTTAGCACGCCGCTAGGCCAACAAGTCCCCGATTACTTGCGCGGGCTCAACACCCGTAAGACGCGAATCGAGGCCTTGGAATTTGTAGGTGAACGTCGAATGATCAAAGCCCAATTGGTGCAACATCGTGGCGTGTAAATCGTGAACTGAGGCGTGGCTTTCCGTGGCGTGATATCCGACTTCATCCGCGTCTGCATCAATCCATTGC